>JAFLKA010000370.1 GCA_022712735.1 Marinosulfonomonas sp.
CCGGCGCTAGGAACGCACCGACCAATGGCGCGGGGATCGTCAGAAACGCAATCACCACAAACACCGACACCACAGCCGACATGGCCAAAACCACCTGCGCGCCACGCTTCAGGCTCAGCGCATCGCGTTTGCCATAGGCCTGCCCCGCCCGAATTGTGGCCACATTGGAAAACCCGACCTGCACCATAAATGTGATCGCCGTCAGTTGCAGCGCAATCCCGTGCGCCGCCAATTCCGCCGTGCCAATCCAGCCGACCATTACGGCGGATGCGGTGAACAGCCCGCTCTCGGCCAGATTGGTCAGCCCGATCGGCCAACCCATCTGGAACACCGCGCCAAACGCCTCGCGGTCAATCCGCCAGAACCGCTGGAACATCGCGTGTTCCGGCATCTTGCGCAGGATATAGATCGCCAAGGCGATGAACGACAGGGTCTGCATCAACAAGGACGAGATCGCGGCGCCTTTCACCCCCAACTCCGGCGCTCCGAAATTGCCGAAAATCAGCGCGTAATTCACCAACGCATTCAGTACCACGGCACTTAATGTAATCCACAGCACAATGCCGGCCCGCTCCAGCGCCGCCAGATAGTTTTTCAGCACCATCACCATCAGAGCCGGCAATGTGCCCAGACAGGTGATGCGCAAATATTCCTGCGCGATTTGCGATATTTCAACGTCCTGCCCCATCAGGATCAGCAACGGGCCGGACCACCACATCAGCGGCAACACCGCCACGCCGTAAATTAGTGAAATCCACATGCCCATACGGGTGACACGGCGCACCTGTGTGCCCTGACCGCTGGCCTCGGCACTGGCCACCATCGGCGCAACCGCAAAAGCAAAGCCCGACCCCATAATGAACAGCAAAAACCAGAACGATCCGGCAATCGTCACCGCGGCCAGCGCCTTGATGTCATACCAGCCCAGCATCAGCGTGTCGGTCATATGAATAGCAAATTGCGCCAGATGGCTGCCGATCAACGGCAGGCCCAGCAGCAGCGTGGCGCGAGCATGCGCGCGGTATGTCATATCTGTCACCATGCCCCAGACTTATGGAAATAAGATAAACGTGGCAAGGAATTATAAATGAAATATTTTGGTATGCAGAAGGTCAGGGAAACCTGCCCTCCTATTTTCAGAGTTACGGCAACTTGCGGCCAAAATTTCCGCAACTGCAACAATGGTCATCGACGGTAAGTTTCATAATAGAACTTCGCAGGTTGGGCCCCGGTATTTTAGATTATTGCCGCGAACACAGGCTGTGCGTGGCGGGGTTTGTGCGCAAGGTTAGGCACGCCTGATCCGTGGTACCCCCCGCCTCGGGTCATTCCCGAACATGCGTGGCGGACTTCATTCATCCCAAAGGCGGGAACACGACGGGCACGGGCTTTGACAGTACATTCAGTAAGCATGATCTTGTTCCTTGATTATGTTCTAGAATACAGGCGCAAATATTGGTTACGAACGGCTCGACTTAAACATAAGGCCAGCAGAGGCCAATTGACGACGAGATCCGTCTTGCGGCATTCCATGATTGGCGCGACGGGATTCAACCGCCCCAAGAGCAGAAACACGGCGAGCACGGGCTTTGGTGATACATTCGGTCATCATGATAGTAATCCTTAGGTTTATTTTGCAGTGAGTGTCCCGACGGGACTCTCAACTATAAGATGTGAAATAATTGTGGCCGAAATTTGGCAGGGGATATTATTTTTTTGACTCGCTACCTTTTGTTAACCTTTACAGAGGGTTAAAAAGCATCCCTATTTCTTAGCTCCAAAAGTGCTCCAAGCCGTTGTTTAATATAACATTATTCCAAACAAGCGGCATGCCGCCGAAATGCAAAACCTACCCTAAAAGACATGTTGCTTTAAAAAGGTCTGATTCTTGTCAAATTTGGTAAATTCCAGCCGAATCACTCCAGTTCCGCCTTGTTATCGCCATATTTCAACAGTGAAAAGAATGGGAAACCTGTCCTTTTGGTCAGATATTTTCACGGTCTTATTTTGGGAATAACGGCGAGGAGTCATGGCAAATTCTTGGAGAACCCAAGCCGAGTGGGTTGGGGTTGTAGCCAATTTTACGTTTGACTCCAGATCAATGCATCAGGCGGCTTTGCGGGCAACCAGATCAATCAGCGCCGAGGTGCCAGAATGGCCCTCACCCTCGTCGACATGCCGCTCATAGGCGCGTAGTTCCCTCACCTCGAAATCACTGAACGCCTTTTGCAGCATTTCAACCGTATACATATTTTCAATCTGCGGCGGCCCACCCGTGCCCAGTTCAATCTGCTCGGGCGTATAGCCGTGCAGCATCAACACCCCGCCCGGTTTCAACGTGCGCTTCATACCTGCGAATATCTGGTCACGCTGCTCAGGTCCGACAAACTGGATGAACACCGCCACCACCAGATCATACTGACCCTCGGCCCAATCCCAATGGGCAATATCCGCCTCAACGAAATCGACCTTAACATCGCGCGCCATCGCCAGCGCGCGGGCCTTTTCAATCGCAATGTAGGAACCATCCATCGCCACCACATCCAGGCCGTTCTGGGCCATAAAGACCGAGTTGCGCCCCTCGCCATCGGCGACCGCCAATACCTTGGCACCTGCTGTCAGATAGCCCGCATGGTCGCGCAAAAACTGCGCAGGCTCGGTACCAAACAAATAGCCCGCTTTTGAATATCTCTCGTTCCACATTTGCGCGCATCCAATCTAATTAAGGCGATGTATTCTTCCGGTTGCTGAATGAAACCAAATAGATTGGTTTCGCCAAAAAAATACCCCGCGCCTTTCCCCCATTAAATAGGCAAGGCGCGGGGTAATACCAGAGGTATCACCTCAAAATTTAGTTACCCTTTGCGCTGGTCCGGATGCAGCGACGCGCCCAGAATATGGTCCGACCCATGCACCACATGGCTGGCGCGGCCCACAATCAGCGGATCAGGCTGGCCGACGATGTCATAATCCTTGTCAGGATATTCAATCGTCGACAGGAAATGCTTCATCGTATTGATCCGCGCCCGTTTCTTGTCGTTCGATTTAATGATCGTCCAAGGTGCATCTGCGGTGTCGGTATAAAAGAACATCGCCTCTTTGGCCTCGGTATAATCATCCCATTTCGACAGCGACGCCAGATCGACCGGCGATAGCTTCCAGCGCTTCAACGGATCATCCTTGCGGCTGTCAAAGCGGCGCTTTTGTTCCTCGCGGGTGACCGAGAACCAGTATTTATACATCCGGATGCCCGAGCGCACCATCATCCGTTCCATATCAGGCGTTTGGCGCATGAATTCCAGATATTCGGATGGCGAACAAAACCCCATCACCCGTTCAACACCAGCGCGGTTATACCACGAGCGGTCATAGAAAACCATTTCGCCGTTGGTCGGCAGATGCCGGATATAGCGCTGGTAATACCACTGGCCGCGCTCCTCATCGGTGGGTTTGTTCAGCGCCACCACACGGGCCTCGCGCGGGTTCAAATGCTCCATAAACCGCTTGATCGTGCCGCCCTTACCGGCCGCATCACGACCCTCGAACAGCATCACGAATTTCTGCCCCGTCTCGTGCACCCATTTCTGCACTTTCAGCAATTCGGCCTGCAACTGTGCCTTTGTCGCCTCATATTCCTTTTTACCCATCTTGACCTCATATGGATATTCACCAGTTTCAAAGGCTTGGCGAATTTTATCCGGCGTCACATTGGGGAATGATGACGGGGCAGTTGCCGTCACTTTGGCACCGGCGGCAGATGGTTTCGGGGCTGCATTTGCCGGTTTTCTGGCTGCATTGGATTTGGGTTGTACGGGTGTTGTCATTGCGCGTCTCCTGTCATGTCTGGTGTGGCGCTATTATAGCGCAAAACCACAATTGGCGCATTGACTTGAGTCAATAGGTTTTGCCATGGATTGCAGGCTATTTCACATAGCTAAACAGTCATTTGGTACCCGCGGCCGGGATCGAACCGGCACGGCCTTCCGGCCCAGAGATTTTAAGTCTCTTGTGTCTACCATTCCACCACGCGGGCATAA
>JAFLKA010000026.1 GCA_022712735.1 Marinosulfonomonas sp.
CCAAAAAAACGCGAGTTTGGTGGCTGGATTATGCCGGTTTACCGTGTGTTGGCCCGTATGAAGGGACTGCGCGGCACCGCATTCGATCCGTTTGGCCGCTTTGCTGAGCGCAAAATGGAACGCGCGTTAATTGCACAATACGAAGCAGACATGGGCGAGATTTTGGCCAAGGTGACGCCGGATAATATGGATGCTGCGGTTGCAATGGCCGAACTTCCGTTAAGCATTCGAGGGTTTGGTCCGGTAAAAGAGACGAATGAAACTGCCGCTGCCAAACGACGCGAGGAATTGCTGGCAGATTTTCGCAACCCCGCGCCAACGGCGGTGCGTGCCGCCGAATAAGGCATGGATTTTCACCTAAAACCTGCGTATTGCACGGATAGGATTTCAAGCGAGTAACGAGGCTGACATGGCTGTAGGCATCTTTGATTCAGGATTGGGCGGCTTGACTGTGCTGGACTCGGTCAGCAAACGCTTGCCCGATGTACCGTTTGTCTACTTTGGCGACAATGCACATGCGCCTTACGGGGTGCGCGATGCGGATGATGTTTTCAACCTGACCAAGGCCGCCGTGGAACGGCTGTGGGATGCGGGCTGTGATTTGGTGATCCTTGCCTGCAATACCGCCAGTGCTGCGGCGCTTCGCCGGATGCAAGAGGCGGGCATTCCCCAAGGCAAGCGGGTTCTGGGGGTGTTTGTGCCGCTGATCGAGGCGCTGACGGAACGCGAGTGGGGCGACAATTCGCCGCCGCGCGAAGTGGCCGTTAAACACGTTGCCCTGTTTGCCACCCCCGCCACGGTTTCCAGCCGTGCGTTCCAGCGTGAACTGGCGTTTCGCGCCATTGGTGTCGATGTTGAGGCCCAAGCCTGTGGTGGCGTGGTCGACGCGATCGAGGATGGCGACGAGATACTGGCCGAAGCGCTGGTGCGCAGCCATGTCGAGGCTTTGAAACGTAAAATGCCCGACCCGCAAGCCGCCATTCTGGGTTGCACCCATTACCCGTTGATGGAGCAGCATTTTCAGGCGGCTTTGGGCGCGGATGTGAAGGTTTATTCGCAGGCCAATCTGGTTGCAGAAAGCCTTGCCAACTATCTGGAGCGCCACCCAAAAATGCTGGGTGAGGGCACGAATTCGATGTTTCTGACCACGGGCGATCCGCGCAAGGTATCGGATAAGGCCACGCAGTTCCTGCGACGAAAGATCACCTTTGTCGCTGCGTGATTGCAGCCTGCCCAAACACACCTTATATCCTATCTAAGAAATACGAGAGGTCGACCACATGGCTCATAAAGTGACCCATAAAATCGCCATCCTTGGTGCCAGCGGCTATACCGGTGCCGAACTGGTGCGCCTGATTGCCGGCCACCCGTCAATGGAAATCGTGGCCCTGTCGGGCGAACGCAAAGCGGGGCTGGCCTACAGCGCCGTGTTCCCGCATCTGCGCCATCTTGACCTGCCTGATCTGGTGAAAATCGACCAGATTGATTTTTCCAACGTTGATCTGGCGTTTTGTGCCTTGCCACATGCCACATCCCAAGCGGTGATCCGCGAGCTACCGTCCGATTTAAAGATCGTCGATCTGTCGGCTGATTTCCGGCTGCGTGATCTGGATGAATACGAAAAATGGTATGGCAAACCGCATGGTGCGCCGCACCTACAGCCCGAGGCCGTGTATGGCCTGACCGAATTCTACCGCGATGAAATTCGCAATGCCCGTCTGGTGGCGGGCACCGGCTGTAACGCTGCAACCGGCCAATATGCGCTGAACCCGTTGATGACCGGCGGGCTGATTGATCTGGACGATATTTTGATCGACCTGAAGGCAGCCGTGTCGGGGGCAGGGCGGGCGCTAAAGGAAAATCTGCTGCATTCTGAGCTGTCCGAGGGTTATCACGCCTATGCCGTTGGCGGCACGCACCGCCATCTAGCGGAATTCGATCAGGAATTCTCGCGCCTTGCGGGTAGGGACGTACGGGTGCAATTCACCCCGCATCTGATCCCCGCCAACCGCGGAATTCTGGCCACGGTTTATGTCAAAGGCGATGCCGCAAAGGTCCATGCGGCCCTTGCTGCGGCCTACAAAAACGAGCCATTCATCATCACCTTGCCGTTTGGCGAGGCCCCCTCGACCCGCCATGTGCGCGGGTCGAACTATTGCCATATCGGTGTGGTCGCTGACCGTATCGATGGGCGCACGATCATCATCGCAGCGCTGGATAACCTGACCAAAGGGTCATCCGGCCAAGCGCTGCAAAACGCAAATCTAATGTTGGGAGAGGATGAAACAGCGGGCCTGATGGCCGCGCCTGTTTTTCCGTAAAGTAGCTCATGAAGGGTCTAAAGAAAAAACGCCGTATCCAGATCGTCATCGTCGCATTTGTGGCGCTGGCGATCTCGACGGGTCTGATTGGTTGCGCCTTGCAAGATGGCATCAACTATTACAAAAGCCCAAGCGAGATTATCGCCGACACGCCACCTGCCGACCAGATTTTGCGC
>JAFLKA010000027.1 GCA_022712735.1 Marinosulfonomonas sp.
CGTCGATGTAGTCATTACCAGCATCGCCGAACAATGTGTCGTCGTCATCGGCACCATAGATAGTGTCGTTGCCGTCGCCACCGTGGACCAGATCCATGCCGTTGTTTGGCACCAGATCAGGGCCGAATGGACCAGAACCGTCATCAGGGATGTTCAACGCATCCGGGAAGGACGGGTCAAGACCGGCATAGATCAGATCGTCGCCTGCCCCGCCATCAATGATATCGGAGCCTTCGCCACCGATAATGATGTCGTTGCCGTCACCGCCATCGATTGTATCGTCATCAATCCCGCCATCAATGGTATCGTTACCAGTGCCGCCAAAGATGATATCGGCATCGTCGCCCGTGGTGATGGTATCGTTACCAGCCCCACCGTAAACGGTGTCTTTGTCATCATCCGGATCAGTATCGGCAGGATATAGGCCAGGATAGCCCAGATCAGGCTGCGGCTCAGAACCGGATGTGTCGATCACATCGTCGCCGTCGCCACCGTAAACAGTGTCAGAGCCATCGCCGCCAGTGATGGTGTCGTCGCCTTGCTGCCCATAGATGATATCATCGCCATCCCCACCGGAAATGGTGTCATTATAAGTGGCCGACGGATCAACCGGATCAACCGGATCAATCGTGTCATCATAGGTGTCGTAGAAATCGTTATACTCAAGCTCCAGATCAATACCTGATCCGGTATTCATGGTCGGGCCATCATCGGGCTCCGAACCATTCAGGTTGCCATCCACCAGATAGAAATTGGTCTCTTCTATGCCGCCTTTGATCGAAACACCGATGACAGGTGTCAAACCCGCAAGGGTCGGATCACTTTCAACAATGAAATCAAGCATTTGGCCGTAATAATCATCAAGATCATTGCTGATAAAGCAGCTGCTGCCACCATCGGGGAAGTCATCGACCTTGACCGAATAATCAATTTCGCCGTCGCCATCTGTGTCAAAATAGAACACCACATTCGAGATGTCCTGACCGTGCTCGGCAAAGAAATCATCCGCACCGCCATCATCATCACCATCATCGCCATACAGCACATCATTGCCGGTGCCACCGCTGATGGTGTCGTCGCCCGAACCACCATAGACCAGATCATCACCGGCATCGCCCATGATAATGTCGTCGCCGGTGCCGCCATAGAGCGTGTCGTTGTCGTTCATGCCTTCAAGCAGATCATTGCCAGCGCCGCCATAGAGCGTGTCGTCGCCGTCCTGGCCGCACAGCTGGTCGTCGCCATCTTCGCCAAAGAGCGTATCATCACCCGTGCCGCCCATAACAAGGTCATTGCCGTCGCCCGCAAATACGGTGTCATTGCCGGCACCCGCACGGATCCAGTCGTCATTGTCGCCTGCATCGGGCAGATATGCGCCGTTTGGATCGGGCAGGATCGCATCGTTATTGTCGACCATGTCGCCATCAGGATCACCTGTATAGGCCACATCGATGATGTCGTCGCCATCGGTGCCATCTACATAGCCGTCGGGCTCAATCACCGGGGCTGCATCGAATTCAATGTCGGAAATTCTAACTACGCCGGACAGATCAGCCGAGTCGCCGTCGTCATGGATGATTTCAATGCTGACCACAGGACCAGCGATCATAACAGTCACGGAATCCGGTGCACCGGAACCTTCGACGCCCGGGCTGTCATTGTCGCCGCCTTCAACCGAATTGCCGTCAACCTCGTGATGCCAGATTAGGTCGGAGAAGCTGACCGGAACAATATTACCGTCCGCATCTTTGGCGATAATAGTGATTTTATCGTCCCAGCCAGAGCCGGCATCAACATCATAAATTTCAAAGGAAACATTCTCGACCGGCGCATCAAAGTTGATGATAGTTTGTGTTTCACTACAAACGCTGCTGCTCGACAGGACCCCGTTGTCCAGCGTGAAAGCATCGCCATCCACATTGGTCGGTGTCGACACAGTGACAGTGATGTCATCACCGCCTGTTGACGAAGAAAAGGTGGCACTTCCGTCAGCGCTCGTATCGTCCCAGTCCAGCAGATAATCAGCCATATTATATTCCCCTAATTTAGCAGCGATCAAACCCCTTCAAGGTCCGAAATAAATCCATCCGAAACATCCGCAGAATGCACGGTCATATACTTTTCACCAAATCGAGAGTGACATCAGGCCAAAAAGACGGACGCGCACATTCGATCTCTACATGCTCATTTCCGGGAAGGTCCGACCGCCCATTCTGGCGGCCTACATGCGACAACTAAAAACAGGCAGACTGCTTTTGTCGTTAACAATTCGTGCGTATCGCAACTGCCAACAGACAGATCGGACACACACGCCTTCCCACAAACGAATTTGTGGTTACTCATGTGCGGCCGCCCCCGTGGCCAAACAGACATCACCCCCCAGTTGGGCTATGCCTTCTTAGACCTATGGCACGTGGGGAAAAAGCAAAAAGTGGCGGAATCGTGCCGAAAACATGGCAAACTGCCTTTCTTTACGTTGTAACGAGAAAGCATCACTCTACCTTAGCGGTATTATATTTTTATAATGTCCCCAATATACGAACAATCATTGACTGGCATGATTGTATAAAAATAACTGGTAATTCGCACATTGGGAAATTCTTACTATCTAAAAGGATAGGTTATATATGATTTTGTTCAATATTTATTAACCATAATTGTTTCCATTTAGGCACCAATCAAATATCAGAGCAGAGCTCCATATCGGAAATGGGTCGTTATTATGTTTTATAAAACATTGTTAACTTAACCGCACTAATTTTAGCAAAATCCGAACAATAGTCGTCATTTGCGAACGATTCATCATTAACAAACCCGAATCAGTGACGTGGGGGGAAGTCCAAAACCTTACCTATGGTCAACTTTACAGCCTCAACCCTCAAGCACGGTGGCCCACGCATCCGCTGCATTGACCCAGACCGGATGTCCTGCCTGCAATTGCAGTGCCTCGCATTCGGCAGCGGTCCGGTAAATGAC
>JAFLKA010000191.1 GCA_022712735.1 Marinosulfonomonas sp.
GTCGGGATAGTCCATGATCCAGCCGATATTCAGCACCTCGGACCAACGCAGCCCAAACCGCGCCAACACCCATGTGGCGATAAATAGCCCGATCCAGATCAGCGATTGGCGTGACACGCGCCCCATCTCAGGTCCCCTTGCCAACAAGCACATTGATCACTGTTTGCGCGTCAATCGCACCGACTGCCAGCCCGTCCGCATTGATTACCTTGAGCGGTTTACCAGCCTCGACAACCTGCGCCGCAACCTCGGCAATTTTGGCGTTAGCGGGAATTCCATCGCCCGTGCCCTTCGCCCCAACGGCCATCACGCTGCCCACCGACAGCACCTTGTCGCGCGGGATGTGGCGGGTGAATTCCTGCACATATTCTGTGGCCGGATCGAGCACCAGTTCTTCGGGCGTTGCCACCTGAATAACCGCGCCGTCCTTCATAATGGCGATGCGGTCCGCCAGCCTTATGGCTTCGTCAAAATCATGGGTGATAAACACGATAGTCTTTTTCAACATCCCTTGCAGGCGCAGGAATTCATCCTGCATTTCGCGCCGGATCAACGGGTCCAGCGCTGAAAACGGCTCGTCCAGAAACCACAGTTCGGGCTCCACCGCCAAGGAGCGCGCAATCCCGACCCGCTGTTGCTGCCCGCCGGACAATTCACGCGGAAAATATCCCTCGCGCCCCTTTAGGCCAACCAGTTCGATCACCTCATGCGCACGTTCCTCGGCTTGCGCTTTGGATTGGCCTTGAATGGTCAGCGGAAAGGCCACGTTTTGCAGAACTGTCAGATGCGGCAACAGGGCAAAATGCTGGAACACCATGCCCATCTTGTGACGGCGGATTTCGATCAACTCGCGTTCGGACATCTTTAACATGTCTTGGCCGTCAAACAGCAATTCGCCCGCTGTGGGTTCGATCAGACCGGATAACAAGCGCACAAGGGTGGATTTACCCGACCCAGACAGCCCCATGATGACGAAAATTTCGCCCTCATGGATGTCCAGCGTCACCTGTTGCACAGCCCCGATCAGCCCGTGCCGGTCCAGATCTTGCTGGGTGGGCGGAAAGGTTAAATCCTTTACATTGCTGCCGTAGATTTTCCACAGCGCATTGCAGGCAAGTTTCGTGGGTTTGGTCATTCTGAGTGGCCTGTATTCAGGGTGTGGCGGGGCCAGTTTTACGGCCCCGCGCGTTTGTTATTGTGCAATCCAGCCCTGCCAGCGGGCCTCGTTGGTATCCATCCATGCATCAACCACATCGTCGATGGATTTGCCGTCCAGATCAACCTCGCCGACCATCGCGCTCATTTCCTCGTTGGTCAGGGTGTAGGACTGCACGATCTTGTGTGCGCCGGGCCATTTGTCTTTCATGCCGGACCATGCCGCCTTCCAGATCGGGCCGCGCGGCTTGCCGCAATCATAGGCCTTGTCAGGGTTCACGCCGACGGACGGGTCCGAATAGCATTCTGCCGAATAGGGTGGAAATTCGACAAATTCGCCGTCAAATTTCGCCGGTGCCCAATGTGGCACATAAACCCACAGAATGACGGGTGCCTCGCGTTGGTATGCAGATTCAAGTTCGGCAAACAGCGCCGCATCGGTGCCCGCATGGACAACTTCAAAATCAAGACCAAGTGCCTCGACCCGCTCCTCGTCAAACCCGCCCCATGTGACAGGTCCGCCAACATAGCGCCCCTTTGGTGCAGTTTCAGCAGTGGAAAATTCTGCCGAGCAGGCTTGCAATGCTTTCCAGTCCGGCAGGCCCGGGCAGCGCTCTTTCATATAGAGCGGGTACCACCACTCCTCGATCGCTTGCAGGCCGGTCTCGCCAACGTTTTCAACGTTGCCGGTGCCGACCGCTTCGTCCAGCGCTTCTTGACCGGTTGTGGCCCAGATTTCCATCGCCAACGTTAAATCACCAGTTTTCAAACCGGCAAATTGCGCGATGTAATCGGCCTGGACATATTCGATGTTATATCCGGCCTCTTCCAGCACAGCGCCCATGATCTGGGTGTTGATCAGCTGGCCGGACCAGTCGTGTAACGTCAGTTTCAGCGGGTCGGCAGATTCAACATCCGCCATCAAAGCCGTGGTCGTAACAAGACCTACGGCGGCGCCCATCAGGACGCTTTTCATCATATGCCTCATCGGGCACCTCCCAGGTTTTTGTGACGGGATTCGCCCCGCCTTGGGCAAAGCGTGGGGCGAAAACCTGCATCCGTCAACAATTTTGGCAGTATTTTGTGGGTTTATTTGGTTTTTCGTTGGCTTTTGGGGTTTTGCGCCGTAACTTACCGACAAACCCACACCTATAGACAGGGATTGAAATGCAGGCTGACACCCCCCGATCAAACCACCGCGAACAGGAAATCCTAAAAGAATTGCGCCTTGCGGGCGGGTCATGCCGCGTTGGGTATCTGGCGCAGCGGTTGGGGGTTTCGGATGAAACGGTTCGACGCAACATCAAGGCGTTGCAGGCGAAATCACAGGTGCGCAAGGTGCATGGCGGTGTGTTGCTGGCCGAGGATTTAACCCTGACCGAACAGCCGTTTCAGGCACGGATGGACAAGAACGCAACCGCCAAACGCCAACTGGCCGCCAAGCTGGCCGAGATCATCGAAGACGGCGATTCGCTGTTTCTGGATATCGGCTCGACCACCGCCTATGCCGCGCGTGCGCTGCGCAACCATCGCGACCTCTATGTCGTTACCAATTCGCTGACCGTGGCAGGCACGCTGGCCGCCCGTAACAACAACCGCGTGTTTTTTGCCGGTGGTGAATTGCGCAGCCATGACGGCGGCGCATTCGGGCAGGACGCGATTGCATTTATCCGCCGCTTTAACGT
>JAFLKA010000215.1 GCA_022712735.1 Marinosulfonomonas sp.
GGCGAGGCGGAAGGTATGGTGAAAACCATATTTGATGCCAAAACCGGCGAATTGCTGGGGGCGCATATGATTGGCGCCGAGGTGACAGAACTGATTCAGGGTTATGTTGTCGGTCGCCAGCTGGAAACCACCGAGGAAGACTTGATGAACACGGTGTTCCCGCATCCGACCCTGTCGGAAATGATGCATGAATCTGTGCTGGATGCCTATGGGCGTGTGATCCACATGTAGGGCGGCGGGGAAGGATTTTTGAAAAATCCTTGAAAAATTCTTTGAAAGAATTTTAGGCGCGGACGATTTTGCCGCCGGCATTCGCCCAGTTGCCAAGACCACCGAGGTTATGCACGGTTTTATAGCCCATTTGCATCATAGCACGGGCCGCCATGCCTGAACGCGCCCCTGTGGCGCAATAGATGCCGATAGGGGTGTCGACACAGAGTTCAGACATCACTTCGGGGCTGCGCGGATCGGCCTTCATCTGGAAAGACATCAGCGGCAGATGGATCGCGCCATCGGCTTTGCCGGTTTGGGCCAATTCATTGCCATCACGCACATCAATCAGGATCAGGGTGCCAGCGGCCACCTGTTCAACGGCATCAGTCATCGATAGCTGTGGTGCAGCGGGCTGCTTGTTGAAGAGGTTAAACATGCCGGTTCCTGTTCGCGTGTCAGAGTTGATTGTGTGGCTAGATATATTCGTAAATCAGAATGTATCAAGGTGATTTTATGAAAAAGGTGAATTATCCGGCGCGTGAAAGGGTAAACGCGCCGGATTTTGGTATTATTTTACCTGTAGTGGCTGGCGTATCAGCACATGGCCGTCCTGACCCATGACATACATGATTTCATAGTCACCGGGCGCATCCGGCACTTTGACGATCATGGGGGTGCCGTCCCGGGTATAGGCGTAACTTTCATAACCCTGATTGCCTACTCGACTGATGGCGATGCGGTCATTGTCATAATCCGGCCCCGTCCATTCAACCACAAGGTTGGATCCGGGGGCGGCGGTATCTTTGGTCGTCAGGGTGGCGCCAACAGTTTCAACCGTAAGCGAGCGCGCGGCCAGTATGGCCTTGGGCGATCCGTTCTGGATGTAGCGCAACTCGTAAGTGCCGGGCTCTGCGGGCACATCAACCAAAATGGCCAGACCGTCGCCTCTGTGAAGATACGCGTAAGTCACTTCGTCCTGCACACGGCTGCCCACTTCGGCAATCGAGATATAGTCGTTTTTGTCATTCGGGCCGGTCCACCTGACCAGAAATTTACCGCCAGAAGGGGCGCGGCTGTCGGCCTCAAGGCTGGCTGAAACCGCTTCAATGGTCACGGCTTTCATCGCCAGTTGGACTTTGGGCGAGCCATTCTGGATATAGCGCAGCTCGAAATTCCCCGGTGTGGTGGGCATATCGAGCGCCACGTTTTGCCCGTCGCCTCGGCTGATATAGGCATAGGCCACTTCGTCTTGCACACGGCTGCCGACCTCGGCCAGGGCGATATAATCATTTTTGCTGTTGGGTCCGGACCATGTGACAACCAACCGGCCACCGGCGGCCACGGTATCATCCGCGGCAATGGTGGCGGTGACGGCCGTGATGGTTATCGGGCGCGCGGCCAGTTGCACCTTTGGCGATCCGTTCTGGATGTAACGCAGCTCAAAGGTGCCTGCGGTGTTGGGCATCTTGAGCGTCACAGTCTGCCCCTCGCCTCTGCTGATATACGCATACGCGATTTCGTCTTGCACACGGCTGCCGACCTCGGCCAAGGCGACATAGTCGTTTTTGCTGTTGGGGCCAGTCCAGGCGATCTGAAGGTCGCTCCCCGCCGCAATGGTCTCTTTGGCTTCAAGGGTTGCTGACACTGGCACGACCGTGATGGTTTTGCTGGCCAGCAGCGCCTTTGGTTTGCCGTTTTGAACATAGCGCAATTCGTAGGTGCCAGGCGTGGTGGGTATTTTCAGCGATATTGAATCGCCCATGCTGTTTTTCAGATAGGCATAGGACAATTCGCCATTCAGATCGTCGCCAACCTCGTTAATGGCGAGATAGTCGTTCTGGTCATTCGGCCCCGTCCATGTGACCTGCATTTCGCTGCCTGCCGGAACGGTGTCTTTGCTTTTCAGAGTAGCGCTGACCAGTGCAACGGTGATGGTATTTGCGGTCAGCATCCGTTTGGGCTTGCCGTTCTGGATGTAACGCAGCTCATAGGTGCCCGGTGTGGTGGGCACGTCGATGGCGATGGAATCACCCGTGCTGTTTTTCAGATAGGCGTAAGACAACTCGCCGTTCAGATCATCGCCGACTTCGTTAAAGGCGATGTAATCGTTGTGATCATTCGGCCCTGTCCACGTGACCAACAATTTGCTGCCAGCGGGCACAGGGTTGATCGTTTCAAGCGTCGCTTGCACCGGCACAACCGTGATGGTTTTGGAGGTCAGCATCGCCTTTGGTTTGCCGTTCTGGATGTAACGCAGCTCATAGGTGCCCGGTGTGGTGGGGACGTCTATGGCAATAGAATCGCCGGTGCTGTTTTTCAGATAGGCATAAGACAGCTCGCCGTTCAGATCATCACCGATTTCGTTAAGGGCGATGTAGTCGTTCTGGTCATTCGGGCCAGTCCATGTGACCAGCAGTTTGCTGCCAGCGGGAACGGTATCTTTGCTCTCCAGCGTGGCGCTGACGGCCACGACCTCGACTTCTTGGGTCGCAAGGGCCATTTGATCAGGGCCAGCCGCGATATAGCGCAATATATACGTGCCCGGCGTAGTGGGCGCGCGCAGGCTCAAAGGGCTGCCGTCGCGGGTGTATTCAAAGGTGTCGTACTGGTTCACGGGGCTGCCCGGTTTGGCCAGTGAAATATAGTCGTTCTTGTAATCTGGCCCGCCCCATTCCATTGCGAAGGTGCTGCCTGCGGTAATGGGGGTCGGCGGGTTCAGCGTGGCCGTGACAGGGGTGATGATGATCTTGCGCCGCGCAATGATTTCGCGGCCCTGACCCAGAACATAGCGCAGTTGATATTCGCCCTCATTCAGTGGCATTTTTATCAACGCAGGGCTGCCGTCACGGGTGTATTCAAAGGCAATATACTGATTGCCGGCACTGCCAATTTCAGCAACCGTGATGTAGTCGGATGCGGCATTCGGGCCATCCCATTCAATGGATACGTTCGATCCGGCAATAGCCGTGTCAGTCGCTGTAAGGGATGCGGGCGGGATCAAGACAGGCAGCACCAGCGTCACGGTCATGTTGCTCGCGGTAACTGTGAAACCGGTTTTGGCGATGGCCTCATCCTCGGGGCGCAGCACCTCGATGCTGTAGTCCCCGGGCAGCAAATTAACGGTCATCAACTTGGCCGAGGAGGATGTTGTCGCCAGTGATGCGCCGCCCTTGTCAAACAGCTCCCACACCAGCAGGTCTGAAATAACCGGCCCGTTGTCGCCTTCTGTTGCGCGAAACCCGACTTCAAACGGGGTTGGCTCCGGCTCGGCGATCACTTGCAGCGCGTCGTTCAGCTCGCTGGCATTGCTTGCCGTGCGAAAAGTGCCGCCGGTTTCTTCGGCCAGACATTGCAGCTCAGCACGATCCTTGGCGTCGGAAATGTCAAAGCCGATCACATGAGCGGTGAAATCAATACCGGCTTTCTCAAGGTTTCGGCCCACCTCGCAAGGATCCAACTCGCAGGTTTCGCGCCCGTCCGAAATCAGAATAACGGTTGCACGTTCCTCGGTGTATTTCAGCGCCTCAGCGGCCTGAATAACCGCAGCTGACAGCGGCGTTTTGCCCTTTGGCGTGATCGCGTTTACCGCAGCCCTGATAGCATCGCGCGTGTCACCACCCGGCAGGATCATCGTTTCAATATCGCTGCAATCACCTTTGCGCCGATGGCCATAAACCGTCAGGCCCAGTTCCTGATCCGCAGGCAGGCTCTGCAACAATTCACCAATCACCTCTTGCGCGATGGTGATTTTCGCCTTGCCATCAATTTGACCCCACATCGAACCAGACGCATCCAGCACTAGAATAGCACGGGATTTTTCCTGTGCGAAACCAAGAGCGGGGAGAAGGCAAAGAAGAGCGGCGAGGAGATGTTTGAGCATTGTTCGATTCCATTTTGAGGCGCGTCTTGACCACACGCTAAACCCTTTCCCTAAAGGAAGGTAGGTCAGGAATACCCGTATACGCTAAGTTCCGGCTTTGTTCTCACTTTCTTGTTGGTCTTTGGGCTGGTTTGCTTTAACCGTTAAGAACTGGTGAACAGGTGGATCATGGCAGAGCAGAAAAACATCGAGGTGCGCGGCGCGCGCGAGCATAATCTGAAAAACATTGATGTGGATATTCCGCGCAATCAGCTGGTGGTGATTACCGGTCTGTCGGGGTCTGGCAAATCGTCACTGGCGTTTGACACGATCTATGCCGAGGGGCAGCGCCGATACGTTGAATCGCTGTCGGCCTATGCGCGCCAGTTTCTGGATATGATGGAAAAACCGGATGTGGACCACATCTCGGGTCTGTCGCCTGCCATTTCGATTGAACAGAAAACTACCTCGAAAAATCCGCGCTCGACCGTCGGCACCGTGACCGAGATTTACGACTACCTGCGCCTGTTGTTCGCCCGCGTTGGCACCCCCTTCAGCCCCGCCACCGGCAAACCGATCGAGGCCCAGCAAGTGCAGGACATGGTGGACCGTGTGATGGGGATGGAGG
>JAFLKA010000379.1 GCA_022712735.1 Marinosulfonomonas sp.
GGCAAACCAATACGCCACCCGCGACCGCAAGGCCCGCAAGCGCAATTTCCGCGCGCTGTGGATCCAGCGGATCAATGCGGCTGTGCGCAGCCACGACGAGGCGCTGACATATTCGCGTTTCATCAATGGTCTGTCACTGGCCGGCATCGAGGTTGACCGCAAGGTTCTGGCCGATCTGGCTGTGAACGAGCCGGAAGCCTTTACAGCGATCGTAACCAAGGCACAGGCCGCGCTCGCGTAAATTGCCCATTTGGGTTTGAAAATTTAGGAAGCCGCGGACCTTAACGGGTCTCGCGGCTTTTTCTTTGAGCTCGCTTTGTGATAGCAGGGCTGTGACACAATTAAGGCCCGATAGAATTAAGGAATCCCTGATGGACGCGCTAAGACAGAAATATATCGACGCTATTGCCAATGTGGCGGATGAAGCAGCACTTGAAGATTTGCGCGTGGCTGCCGTGGGCAAAAAGGGCGAAGTTTCCTTGAAAATGCGCGAACTGGGCAAGATGACCCCAGAGGAGCGCCAAGTGGCGGGGCCGAAGCTGAATGCGCTGAAGGACGAGTTGAACAGCGCATTGTCAGCGAAAAAGGCGGGGCTGGCGGATGCGGCGCTTGATGAGCGGTTGCGCTCGGAGTGGCTGGATGTGACGTTGCCTAGCCGCAGTCGTGGGCAGGGCACGATCCATCCAGTCTCCCAAGTCACCGAGGAGGTCGCGGCGATTTTCGCCGATATGGGATTCACCGTGGCCGAAGGTCCGCAAATTGAAAACGACTGGTATAATTTCGACGCGCTGAACATCCCGCCGCACCATCCGGCACGGCAAGAGTTCGATACCTTCTACATGAACCGCGCTGATGGCGATGATCGCCCGCCGCACGTTCTGCGCACCCACACATCACCGGTGCAAATCCGCGCGATGGAGAAAACCGGTGCCCCGCTCAGGGTGATTGCGCCGGGTCGGGTGTATCGTTCGGACTATGACCAGACCCACACGCCGATGTTCCACCAGATCGAGGGCATGGCGATTGGCAAAGACATTTCGATGGCCAACCTGAAATGGGTGCTGGAAGAATTCTTTGCCGCGTTTTTCGAGATCGACGGCATCAAAACCCGCTTCCGCGCCTCGCACTTCCCGTTCACGGAACCCTCCGCCGAGGTTTACATTCAGTGCTCGTGGGTCGATGGGCAGTTGCGCATCGGCGAGGGCGACGATTGGATGGAGGTGCTGGGTTCCGGCATGATGCACCCCAAAGTATTGCAGGCTGGCGGGGTGGACCCTGACAAATGGCAGGGCTTTGCCTTTGGCATGGGCATCGACCGGATTGCGATGCTGAAATACGGCATCCCCGATTTGCGGGCGTTCTTTGACAGTGACCTGCGCTGGCTGCGGCATTACGGATTCGGCGCGCTGGATATGCCGACGTTGCATGGGGGGCTTAGTAGGTGAGCACTCACATAACGCGGGTGGGAATGGCACACGCGCTTTCTATAATTGGAGAAATGGGCGGGGGTGGCTTTGAGTATGAATCTGCGGTTAGTGCTTTCAGAGCAGGATATACCTATCGTTCGAAAAAGTGCCGCTGGACACTCAAGAGCTCCCCAGAATTTTCTGTAGAAGCGTTTCGGCTTTATATGATGTATGCGGCACGAGCTTGCTATATTGATGCAGGTAAGAACACAGACCAAATTTCACGAGGTGAATATGGAAGTAACACTTGGTATATCCACCTTACGCTAGAGGGGTGGAGGCAAATTGAATTGTATGACCAGCCACTGTTACATCGTTGGGCTGCTAATCTGCGAGACAACATTCCAACCATTATAATTTCGGTAGTGACAGCTCTCTTGGTAGGATGGGTTGCTTCTATTTGGGGACCACAAAAATGATCGAAGATCTGCAAGACACATACCCCGGCGCGGGGACGTTCACTCTGGGCGAGGATGCCGAAACATCCGCCGCCCTGATCGCTTTGGTGCGGGCCAAAACCAAGCACGCGGAATGCGCGGCGCTGGCGGAGTTTGGCGGCGATGAAGCCTCAATGCCCAAGGTTGGGCGTTGTGATATCATTGCCAATTGGGACGGCACGCCTGCGGTGGTGATCAAAACCACCTCGGTCAAAACCCTGCCCTTTGACAAAGTCACCGAGCGCATGGCCTTGGCCGAGGGCGAGCATGAAACGCTGGCCCAATGGCGCAAAGCCCGCGAGGCGCATTTCAAACGTAGCGGCGGGTATAAGCCCGACATGCAACTGGTGTTTGAATTTTTCGAAGTGGTCGAGAACCTAATCGGCAGCGAAATTGATTCGGATCAGCCTGCGGACTAATCCCGCTTTCCAACCGACAAAATCCTGATGCTGCCACTGGTGCGCACGCCTTTTACTTTGGCGCAACCCAACCGGCCCATAGTCGTTTCAACGCTTCGGCTGTTGCAATCTTTTATGGCGGCCCCGACGGTCTGAAGCATCGTCGGACGCATCCCTGCTTCGGTTTCGGGCCAATTCCCCAACAGCACGGCCCCTGCGAGAATCACAAAGCTTGCGATAACCCGGATGTCGACTCTGCTCTTGGATCTGCGCATTTTCATTGTAGCACCCTTTTCGTTGCGTAAACTTACTCAACATAGTTGTTCAAATTAAGGCTAAATTACACAGAAGGCGTGTTGAAAGTGCGCAAACACTTGGCCCGCCGCAAGGGATGCGATAAGAGCGGGGGAACCTTATTTATCACAGGACGACTGCCGTGAAATTTACGCTCTCTTGGTTAAAAGACCACTTGGAAACTGACGCGTCGCTGGATGAAATCCTCTATGCGCTGACCGACATCGGGCTGGAGGTTGAAGAGGTGATCAACCCCGCTGATACATTGGCAGATTTCAAGCTGGGCTATGTCAAATCGGCTGAAAAGCACCCTGATGCGGACCGGTTAAAGGTCTGTCAGGTTCAAACTGATGAGGGTGATTTACAAATCATTTGCGGCGCACCGAATGCCCGCGAGGGTATCACTGTGGTGGTCTGCAAACCCGGTATGTATATTCCGGGTCTCGATCTGACCATCAAGGTTGGCAAAATCCGCGGGGTGGAAAGCCACGGCATGATGGCCTCGGAAAAAGAGCTGGAATTATCGGAAGAACACGACGGGATTATCGAGCTGGCATCTGGCGAAGTGGGCCAGAAGTTCACCGATTGGCTGGCTGAAAATGACCCGTCCAGAATCGACCCTGTGATCGACATCGCCATCACCCCGAACCGCCCCGATGCGCTGGGCGTGCGTGGCATTGCGCGTGATCTGGCCGCACGTGGGTTGGGCACATTGAAGCCCGCCAAAACGGCGCAAGTGGACGGCACATTTGATTGCCCGATCAGCGTCAGCATTGACGACGACACCCGCAAGGACGGCTGTGAAGTGTTCATGGGCCGCCTGATCAAGGGCGTGAAAAACGGCCCCAGCCCTGAATGGTTGCAGCAACGTCTGCGCGCCATCGGGTTGCGGCCTATTTCGGCGCTGGT
>JAFLKA010000175.1 GCA_022712735.1 Marinosulfonomonas sp.
CCCAGCCGATGGCCAAGCAGGGGACAACGCCAATGGGTAACATTTTTACCGGTAAACCGTGCGGCGTGGCTGGCATCTGGGGCGACGTAGGGGTCATACATCAGGTGCACGTTTTCCGATGATTGGCTGGAAATCGAGGCATCGCCATATTCGCCTGAAAAATCACGCGACCAGACCTTTTTATACCGCATTTCCCATGGCACAATTTCCTTATCCAAGGTCGATTGCGGGCTGATCACAAAAACGGTGGAGCCTTTGGCAGCACCCGAATAGGCCGCGGCGCCATAACCACCCATCGAGGCACCATAAAACACCACGCGTTTAAATTGATCGAAAAAACCGCTGTCACGAAGGCGATTGAATTCATCCGTCACAGCCCCGTCACGGAACCACGTCCAGCCGTTGGCCATAACGCCCAGCATTGACCAGCCCTCGGATTCAATAAATTCAAAACCCCACGGCCTTCGCTCCACCCTTTTTGTCATTGCTATGTCAAGGTTGTCAAAGGTCACAACAAGCGTTTTACCGCGAGGGATATAAAGAAACGAATGTTCACCACAATCGGTAAAAAATCCATTTTTGCCCGCCAGCTTGTGGGCAATCTTGGACCACTCACCAACTGGTTCTGTTTTTGGTTCAATCGACATTATAACCAACCCGTTGGTATCAGTTGTTGGAACCGTCAGGGAATTACAACCACCATATTCCCCTAAAAATGGATACGATCCCGAACCCTTACGTACCTCGACCACCATCCGGCTTTGGGCGTGCATTACTTTATCCATTATCTTGGTGATCGACTTGATATTGTTACGCGAGCCAAAACTATCGATCGAAATCAACACGTCATATGGTTGCAGCTGTTGCCGCTTGGTAACCACGTTAATTTCTGATTTATCGATGCCAGCATTAATCAGTTTCTTTTGATATGCCGCAACAGATTTCTTTGGAAAATCAACGAACCTTCCCTTTGCATCAAGGCTTATCAAATAGATTTTACTCGCAAACCTTTGGTGCAGCGCAATAACCAGATCGGCAGAGCCGCCATTTATATCAGCAACGCTGCCAACATCATCCAGATCCAGCGCAGCAAGTGTGGTAGGGACATCAACCTTTATCACTGGCATGGGCCTTTAGTTGCCATTTCGGAATTCGGCGAAATAAAACCGAACCGCCTCGGCTAACCTGTTGATCATAGGCAAAACCGCAATCCGACAGCGCGTCAAAACACATCTTGATGCCGATCCGCTTGATTTTACGGGTATGGATTTCCAGAAAAACCTTATCAATGCCTGTCAAATCAAGAGGTGAAAACAAATCGCGCTCGCCACCTTCTATATCGACAATCAAGGTATTGGCGTTGAACTCCTTAATCAATGACGACAAGTGTATTGTTTGCACTTCTACCGATTTGACATACTCATCCTCGCCATCAAGCGACGACGACCAGAATGGCTCGCGCACATAAAAGTCGATCATGCCAACATCACCTGCATCATTCAGGGCTACTACATTTCGAACCTCGGCCGTTGTGACGCCATTTTCTTTATGAACAGTTCGGATAAATTTGCATAAATTTGGATCTGCCTCGACACACATGATGTTTTTCACACCAAGGCTCGTCGCTATAAAAGTTGAAATAAACCCAATACCAGCGCCAAGTTCAATTACCCTATCATCGGGTTTTATAAATTTTGGGGTGCCTGTAACCTCATCATTTTCGTAACGGCCTTTTTCAATTGATCGTGCAATTTTCGGGGTGATGATGGTATCATCATATGGAATCCGGACACCTGAAATTTCTAGTATCTTTGTCATGCTCAGCCGCCTACCCTAGTTAATGTTGTTGAATATTTCTCGTGTTTCTCTAGCACATCAACCTCGCCAAATGCTTTCATTGCGCCAATTCCGCCAGACCCTTTACGAATATCCAAAACCACAGCACCAGCTTTTGATATTTGGGTGTTAAAAAATTCTTCATAGGTAGAGACAGGGTAATGGAAACCGCAAGACGCAAGGCTAATGGCGAGATTGACTTTGCCAATCCCAGACACTTTTTTCTTGTTTGGGTTGATCAGCGTGATTTTCTTTTTGGGCACCCCGTTTTTGGTCAGAAATTTAAGCGCTTTATCAAGGTTGGCATTGCCCAAGCCGGAATCAGTAAAGCCAAAGTGGCGGTCATTACTTTCTTCGATATCGATCAGGACGATATCGGATTTATAGCGGTGATACAAAAACAGATCGGCAAAGGCATAACCACATCCAATATCGGCGATTTTTTTCGGCTTTGGGTCATCTGTTGATTCGACAAAGAACTCACATTCGCGACGGGCCACTTCGAGTGTTTCATTCAGAATCGCATCACGGTTTTCCTGTGCATACTTCTGCAACGGCGCATCATTGCCATCCAGCCAATCGCGGATTTCCTGATCAACATTGCCTACCTCGGAGCGTTGCAAAACCAGGTTAGCAACATCAGCATCGTCGAACATGGAAAAATCCACATCTTTTATTGGATCAATAATATACGGTTTTCGCATCATATGCGCTGTCTTTTCGGGGTGTATTTTATGGCGCTTACACAGCTCGGCAACATAACTGCCCTCGGCTGGTTCACCATCGTATTTAGCAGCAATATTTCTAAACCGGCGGCCCCAGAAATGGATTGAAAGGGTGTCTTCCTTGATCAGATTTCGTGCTTTTTGTGCGCGGTTTGGATTAAGGGTAACGCCGATTATAGCAAACGGCACGGGATAAATTACATGGCCAAGTTTGGAATGTTTAATTTCACCAGTATCCTTAAGAAACCAGGAAAGCGCGTCCAGACCTCAAACCCCCCAAGGTAATAAGGAAACATGCACTCCCTTTCCGGCATTTTTTAGACCCTGCAATTCTTTTTGCTTTTGGTCACTATACCACGGGGGGATCGGGTATTCATCGCTGGTGAACTTCAACATTGCTTTTAGAGTTTTGCTGGTTTTAGGCAGACGCAAAACACCATTATTCACCATCGGTTTATTATCGGAAATCCAGCCGTGGAAATGTTTGCCTTTTTTGATATCCCAAGGCTGGCAACAAAACGCATCGGTATCGGCCCAGATATAATCGGTCTGTTTCAGCATATGCAGCCGGAACACATCAGCATGATAGGCAGGGCTACCAGTGCGGGCATGGCGGATAATTTTCTTGCTGGGCAGCACGTCATCGGCATCGGCAATTTTCACACCCTTTGGCACGCCTTTGACTTTGCCATAGGTGTAAAGAACCACCTCGTGCCCGTGATCCAGAAACGATTGCAGGCACAGTTGTTCCAGCCAGCTAAGTTCAGGACCGATCCAGAGAGTGCCTATTGTAGGGAGTGCCATGGAATTCCTCAATGTTACCAGCCGTTTGGCCTATTCGTTTTTGCGATACTATTGTGCCCATATTGTGCAAAATATGTCGTTTATTGACAGTTTTGTCAACGCGAGGGAAACAATAGAAAACCCTCTGTTACCACTCAGTGACTAATGAGTCGTTTCACCTTTATCGACAGTAAAAAAGAATTTTTCATCTGGGCTTTTATTTACAACCTCGTCGGGCACCACCTCGGGCCCGAGAAGAAAAATATTCGATCCGAAATGGGCATGCATTTTGGATAGTTTTTCCAGACGTGTGCTGGTCAGTTCCTTGTAGAACGCAGCATAGTTTTCACCCGCCTTCAGTTCCTCGATTTTATCGCTATGCATTTTGACGGAATGATTATGCGCGGCGGCAATTTCCGGATCCGCCATCAGCGCGTCCAGCTCGGCACGCACGGTGGGGATCATCCGCTGAATGGTGTGTTCCTTCATTGCGTTGTTGTTCATCCGAAACCAATAGGCCATGCCCTGATCACGGTCGACATGGTTCACCCGCCCGCGGTCGCGTTTCACCAGAAAACTCTCGGCGCAGCGCACCGCATAATGGTTCAACTGCACCAGATCATAACCATAGGTCGTGACGGTCGAACGCCAGCCATTGCGATACATGTTGCTGGGCATTTGGGCACCGGATCCGTTGACCCAGTTGATGTCTTCCCACAGTTGTGGCTTTAGCCCCTTCGGCCGATGCACCCCCATCTTTTTGAAAATACCGACATTGTGAAATAGGGTTTTAAAGCCCCACGCCTGATGCGGTTTGCGGATCAATTCATGGGCGCAAAGATCGTAATCCTCGATGATCAGGCCGTCTTTGAATTCGTGGATATCGCTGTTGCCAAACAACCGCCAAACCACATTTCCTTGGCGGTGGCGGGCGCAATGCACCAACGCCAGCGTGTGCCTCTGGCGGCAAACTGGCGGCAAATATGATCACCAAATTTCGCGACCTTATTATTGCGCACACGCCACGGATAAATCTGGTGCGCGGACCAATTCAAACAACTGCATGGTGCGGTTTTCACCATCGGGATGCGCGATGGCGTCAAGCAATGTGACGTCACCCGCTTGCTGCACATTCAGGGTGCGGCGCAGAAATACATCAGGTTTTTTATCGGCTTTAGCCATCTGATTGCTGTGCCTTTATAATCCGGCTGATCTGGGTTCGGGCCAGCGCAGGTGTCGGTGGATGGCTGCTGGCATTTAATGACAAGTGCCAAAACAGCTGAATATCATCCCGATTTGTCATCCTTTCGTTAAATCGGGCCTGATGTATATCAAAGGCTTTTTTATGCAGGTTAGAGACTGTTTTGATTTGCATCAGCTCATTCAATCTGACTTGCGTCGCCGATACCATGCGATGGATACTGTTATCCTCAACCGTATTGAAGTTCCGTTCGGCCCAATAACCCAACCCGATCTCTCGTTCCATATGGTTGGGCAACCCGCGGGCGCGTTTAACCATGAAAGATTCAGCAGATCGTAGCGAGTAGTGGTTCAACTGCACCAGATCGGTGCTGGTGCAGATGCCAAACATATTGATGCGGCCATCTTTTTTGGCGAAATCATCTGGCAGACGGTTACCACCACCATCAACCCATTGCGGCAATCGGTCTTTGGCGCGTTTGGGGCGATGCACCCCGATTTGACGAAATGCTGACGGGCGAAACAGGGATTTAAAGAAATGGGCCAGCGGCAGCTGAATGTCGACGGGTGCCGCGTGTGTAAAGCGCTGGATCGTCAATTCATCGCGCATTTCAATCTGACCAGAGTTACCAAACAATCGCCACGGCATGGCAACGGCATCGGTGCCCTTGGGCAGTTTGGCAATCAGGTCTTGCAGCGTGGACAGCGGCGCACGCAGGTTTATAAACTCGTCACAATCCGTAACCAGAACCCAGTCGGCAGCGGCTACCAATGGATGGTCCGAAGCATGCTTTAGCGCTTGCCATTGCACAGTACGCTTTCCCGTGGGCGACTGGCGGATATGTGTCACTAATCCGGCCGTACCCAACACATCCAGTATCAGATCAGTGCCATCATCACAGTCGTTTGTGTAGATCAAAAAGTGGCCAACACCCGCAGCTAAATGATGGGCAATCCATTCAAGACAATGGGGCCCTTCATTCCGCATGGATGTTATCGCTAGGATGTCCAAAACCGGCCCTTTTTCCTAGTTATCAGGATTATTGATCATGTCTTTGCGTCCGATAGAAACATAGACCTCAAAACCGGCGCGTTTGGCATCTTTGGCACTATAGATATTGCGCAAATCAGCCATGCGTGGGGTGGTCATTTTCTTGGCCATGCGTTTCAAATCCAGTGCGCGGAATTCATTCCATTCGGTCAGCAACACCACCACATCAGCATTGTTCACCGCCTTATAGGCATCATCAAGCCAATGCACACCTGGCAGCAGATCTGCAGCTTCGCGGTGGCCCTGGGGGTCTACAACGCGCACTTTGGCACCCCCGCCAACCAGCGCTGGCACAATCGTTAACGCAGGCGCGTCGCGCATATCATCAGTATTGGGTTTGAAGGTCACCCCCAGAATGGCGATAACCTTGCCGTTCACTGTGCCATCACACAGATCCATCACCTTGTCGATCATCCGGCGCTTGATTTCGTCATTCACTTTGATCACTGTTTCTGTGATCTGCATCGGCATGGCATGTTCCTGCCCCATCCGCGCCAGCGCGCTGGTATCTTTTGGAAAACACGAACCGCCATACCCCGGCCCAGCGTGCAGGAATTTATCACCGATGCGCCCGTCCATGCCCATACCCTTGGCCACTTGTTTCACATCGGCATCGGTGCGTTCGCACAGGGCGGCAATTTCATTGATGAAAGTAATCTTTGTCGCCAGAAACGCGTTGGCGGCGTATTTGATCATCTCGGCTGATTCCAGATCGGTATAGATCACCGGAAAATCCCGCAGGGAAAGCGGGCGATAGATGTCGTCCATCACATCTTTGGCGCGATCAGATTGCAGGCCGACGACCACACGATCGGGGCGCATGAAATCGTCAATCGCGGCACCTTCGCGCAAGAATTCAGGGTTGGATGCAACATCGAATTCGGCCTTGGGATTGGCCTTGCGGATCACCTGTTTCACCTGACGGTTTGTACCCAATGGCACGGTCGATTTGGTGACAACAACGGTGTAGTCGGTAATTGCATTCGCAATTTCCTCGGCTGCTGCATAGACATATGTCAGATCGGCATGGCCATCACCGCGGCGGGTTGGTGTGCCAACCGCGATGAACACCGCATCGGCACCAGCCACCGCCGCTATTAAATCCTGAGTAAAGGAAAGCCGTCCGTCTTTGACATTTTTGGCCATCAAATCGTCCAGACCAGGCTCGTAAATCGGAACCTCGCCGCGTTCCAGCATGGCAATTTTTTCAGGGTCTTTATCGACGCAGATCACATCATGGCCGAAATCGGAAAAACAAACACCTGACACCAGCCCGACATACCCTGTGCCAATCATCGCAATACGCATCACTATCTCCGAAACTTGCCTGTTATTTTTTTCCTATGGGATGTCGCAGCGCACCTGAATTGTCAACGCAAAGCCCTGATCCTGTTGCGATTAATATCATATGTGGTTGATCGGACTCAAATTTCCCGCGTAGAAATTACAGTAAATGTGAGCCTATTATGGCCAATTATACGAATCTGTTCACATAATTTTCTAGAATTTCCTGACGGCCGGAACGGGGTTGCGGGTTTATATCCTGATCCAGCACCCTAGCGGTAATGCTATCTAGCGTAGCATTCTCCAGCATATCTTTGGCGCTATCTGTTTGCCAACCTGCGTAGCGTTCGGTCAGCGCATCTTCCAGCCCGCCATCCTTTAGCATCGCTGCTGCGGCCTTTAGCCCACGCGCGCAAATATCCATGCCGCCAATATGAGCCGCAATCAAGTCAACCGGATCAAGCGATTGGCGCCGCAGTTTAGCGTCAAAATTGGTGCCGCCAGTGGTAAAGCCACCGGATTTCAGGATGTGATAATAGGCCAGTGCGACCTCAGGTGTGTTGTTGGGAAACTGGTCAGTGTCCCAGCCGGATTGATAATCATTGCGGTTCATGTCGATCGAACCAAACGCGCCCAGCGCAATGGCCGTTGCAATTTCATGTTCAAAGGAATGACCGGCAAGGATGGCGTGGCCTTGCTCCAGATTCAGCTGCACTTCACCCTTAAGCCCGTATTTCTGGATGAAACCAAAACAGGTGGCCGCATCATAGTCATATTGGTGTTTTGACGGCTCTTGCGGTTTTGGTTCCAGCAGGATTGCGCCTTTAAATCCGATCTTGTGCTTGTATTCGACCACCATGTTCAGAAACCGGCCCATATGGTCCAGTTCTGATTCCAGATTGGTGTTCAACAGGGTTTCATACCCCTCGCGCCCACCCCATAGCACATAGTTTTGCCCGCCCAATTTGTGGGTCGCATCTATGCAGGTTTTCACTGTTGCGGCAGAATAGGCGAACACATCCGGATCAGGATTGGTCGATGCCCCTGCCATAAAGCGGCGGTTGGAAAACAGGTTAGCGGTGCCCCAGAGCAGTTGCGTTTTGCTGGTTTCCATTTTAGCGGCAAAATAGTCGACCATTTCCGCAAGGTTACGAGTGCTTTCAGCGAAACTTGCACCTTCAGGCCGCACGTCGGCATCGTGGAAACAAAAGAACGGAACATTCAGGATATCGAACATTTCAAAGGCCACATCCGCTTTTAATTTCGCCAGCTCCATACCATCGCCAAACCACGGGCGTTGAAAGGTTTCACCACCGAACGGATCGGTTCCGGGCCACGCGAAGGAATGCCAATAGGCCACAGCGAAACGCAGGTGGTCCTGCATCCGTTTTCCCATGATGATTTCGTCCGCATTGTAGTGGTGAAAGGCCATCGGGTTTGTGCTGTCCGGACCCTCGTATTTTATCTGGGTAATGTCACCGAAAAAGCCGGTCATGTCAGGATCCTTTTAATATTGGATAGGCCGCGCGAAATTGTTGGTAAGCATCGGCGTAAGCGTTTAATTGGGCCTTGTTAGGCTCTATTATTTGGGAAATTTTGGGGGTAGTACATACAGATGCTGGGGCACCCGTGGCCGCCATCAGCCCCAAACGGGCCGCACCGAATGCAGCACCAAAATCACCGTCTTGCGGGATGTCGATTGGCAGGTTCATGGCTGTGGCAATAGCAGCCAGCCAATAGTGCGATTGCGCCCCGCCACCCACAACCAACAGGCGGGTGATATTGGTGCCGGTGCTGCGAAGCGCCGCGAGGTTATCGCAAAAGGCAAAGGCAACGCCGTTCAGCACTGCACGGGTCAGGGCGGGGCGATCATCACTGTGGGAAAGGT
>JAFLKA010000208.1 GCA_022712735.1 Marinosulfonomonas sp.
ATTCCAGCGTGACCATCGAGATCGGGGTATGGATGGGCTGTAGCAGGGTCAGGTTGTGGCTGACTTGGGGGCGGAAGGGTTTGATGGTTAACCCGCGTCCCTCGTAGGCGCGGGCGTCCAGCTCGCTGACCACAGAAACGCCCGCCCCTTCGGCCACCAGCATGCAGGCGGCGTTGAACTGGCGCACTTCGATCAAGGAAGGCAGGGTGATGCCGCGGGTTACGAACTGTTCTTCCAGCGTACGAAAAAACTGGCTGTCGCGCCGCGTGTGGATCATGCGTTCATCGGCCAAATCCTCGGGCCAAACCTCGGATGCCGTGGACAGGGGGTGATCTGTTGGCAGGATACAAACGGTGCGCATGTTCACCGGTTTGCTTTCAACCGCCGGATGGCCGGCAAACCCTTCGGTGATACCGAAATCATATTGCTCGCCGATGATCCATTCCAGAATGCGCTCGGGGCGGTCTGGTTCAATCGTGACGGTGACGCCGGGGCGTGATTTCAGGAACTGCGCGACCACGCCGGGCAGGTGGCTGGTGGCGAACCCGGGCAGGCAGGCGATGCGCAGGTGACCCGCCTTGCGTTCAGTCAGATCTTTGGTCAGCTCCTCGATGTGGGAAAGACTGTCGAGCAGCCTGTCAACTTCGCCCAGCAGATAGCGTGATTCCTGAGTGGGAATCAGTCGCCCGTCACGCCGCTGGAACAGCTCGAATCCGACCTCGACGGCGAAATGGGACAAAAGCCGACTGACAGCAGGTTGCGAAACACCCAGATTTTCAGCCGCGCGGGTTATGTTTCCGGACTGGGAAACTGCCCGAAAGGCCTCCAGTTGCCTTAATCTAATGGCCAAAACCTGCCCCTTCGTCTACGTTTCCCACTCAAATCATAACACAAAGCTATAACTTACGTTACAAAACTTTCAATTGAATTATGTTTCTACCCGTGGTTTGCTGACCACAGGAAAGGCTTGGGGGCTGCCGATGATGCCTCTTTGACCTTTGCTTTGTTCAACAAGGTTTTTGTGATCTGGGAGGTCCAATACTATGAAAAGCAAACTATTAGGGTCCGTTGTTGCGGGCGTGATTATGTCCTTTGCAGCGTCAGCTATGGCGCAAACCGAAATTCAGTGGTGGCACGCAATGGGCGGTGTCACGGGCGAACGCACCGATAAAATTGCCGCTGATTTCAACGCGTCACAGTCCGAATACAAGGTCGTGTCGGTTTACAAAGGCAACTATACCGAAACCATGACAGCCGCGATTGCCGCGTTCCGCGCAGGCGAGCATCCGAACATCGTGCAGGTGTTCGAAGTGGGCACAGCCACAATGATGGCCGCCAAAGGCGCGATCTATCCGGTTGAGCAACTGATGAAAGACGTGGGCGAGCCGTTTGATAAATCCGACTATCTGCCTGCGGTGATTTCCTATTACCAAATGCCCGATGGTGAACTGCTGTCGATGCCGTTCAATTCTTCCACTCCGGTTTTGTGGTACAACAAGGACGCGCTAGAGGCTGCGGGCGCAGACGTTCCGGTCACTTGGGCCGACATGAGAGTCACAGCGCAAAAGCTGGTTGATAACGGCATGAAATGCGGTTTCTCGTTCGGTTGGCAGTCCTGGGTGATGGTCGAAAACTATTCGGCTTGGCACAATCTGGAAATGGGCACCAAAGAAAACGGGTTTGCCGGTTTTGATACCGAATTCACCATGGCCAACGAGGCGGTGATCAACCGTCTGGACGATATTGCGTCGATGTCCGAAGGCAATCTGTTCGTCTATGGTGGCCGTCGTGGCGACAGCCTGCCTTTGTTTACATCGGGTGAATGCGGCATGTGGATGAACTCCTCGGCCTATTATGGTTCGATCAAGGATCAGGCCAAGTTCAACTTTGGTCAGACCATGCTGCCGCTGGACACAACCATTGCTGACAAGGCGCAAAACTCGATCATTGGCGGGGCCACGCTTTGGGTGCTGCAAGGCAAGTCGGAAGAGGAAAATAGGGGTGCTGCAAAGTTCCTGAACTATCTGTCCTCGGCCGAAGTGCAAGCATGGTGGCATCAGGAAACCGGCTATGTACCGATCACAACGGCCGCCTATGAGCTGTCAAAAACCCAAGGGTTCTATGACAGCAATCCTGGCACCGACACCGCCATTCTGCAACTTAGCCTGAACGCACCGACCCCCGCATCGCGCGGCATCCGGTTTGGTAACTTTGTGCAAGTGCGCGACGTGATCAACGAAGAAATGGAAGCGTTGTGGGCCGGTGATAAAACCGCCGCCGAAGCAATGGCAACCGCAACCGAGCGTGGCAATGCCTTGCTGCGCAAGTTCGAGCGGACAGTCAAGTAAGCCTGCTTAGATAAAAACGACTGTGCCGCCCTGATTTTCGGGGCGGCACAGTGCGCTTAATGCTGGAGTTCCAAGGTGCTAAAACGCGTCCATTTCCCATCCTCGTACCTGCCGTATTTGCTGGTGGCGCCACAGATCATTGTGACGCTGGTGTTTTTCATCTGGCCCGCAAGTCAGGCGCTGTATCAATCGTTGCTGATTGAGGATGCGTTCGGGTTAAGCAGCGAATTTGTCTGGTTTGAAAATTTTGAGGTGCTGTTTTCCGACAGTCAGTATATGGACAGTTTTATTCGCACCGGTTTCTTCTCGATCTCGGTCGCGTTTATATCGATGTCATTCGCGTTAATACTGGCCGGTTTTGCCGATCGGGTTATTCGCGGCGCTATGATTTACCGCACATTGCTGATTTGGCCCTATGCAGTCGCGCCTGTTCTGGCGGGGGCGTTGTGGGTGTTTATGTTCAACCCGACACTGGGCATCATCACCTATTTTCTGGAACTGGTCGGGGTGAACTGGAACCACTACCTGAACGGCTCACAAGCCATGGGGCTGGTGATTATGGCCGCGGCGTGGAAACAGGTCGCCTATAACTTCCTGTTCTATCTGGCCGCGATGCAGTCGATCCCCAAATCGGTGGTCGAGGCGGCAGCGATAGACGGGGCAGGACCGTTGAAACGGTTCTGGACCATCGTGTTCCCGCTGATATCGCCCACCACTTTTTTCCTGATCGTGATCAACGCGGTTTACGCATTCTTTGACACATTCGGTATTGTCCATGCGGTGACGCAGGGCGGTCCGGCCGGAGCAACCAACATCCTGGTCTACAAAGTGTTTAACGACGGGTTTGTCGGGCTTGATCTGGGCGGGTCTGCCGCGCAATCGGTCATTCTGATGGCGCTGGTTATTTCAATGACGGTGGTTCAGTTCCGCTATGTCGAGCGCAAGGTGGAATATTAAATGATTGAAAACCGCCCCCTTTTGACCATCGCCACCCACATCATCCTGTTGCTGGGCATCGTGATGATCGCCTTTCCGATCTGGATCACCTTTGTTGCGGCAACCCACGATCAAATCCGTATGACACAGGTGCCTTTGCCGCTATGGCCGGGCACACATTTCTGGGACAATATGAAAGAAACGCTGTTTGACAACGGCAATGCGGGCAGCGGTGCTGTGCCGGTCTGGCGCACGCTGCTGAACTCTCTGATAATGGCGCTGTCGATTGCACTGGGCAAGATTTTCATCTCGCTTCTGTCGGCCTTTGCCATTGTTTACTTCAAATTCCCGTTCCGGATGGCGTTTTTCTGGATGATTTTCATCACCCTGATGTTGCCGGTCGAAGTGCGCATTCTGCCGACCTTTGAAGTGGTGGCAAAACTGGGAATGCTGAACACATATGCAGGTCTTTCGATCCCGCTGATTGCCTCGGCCACGGCCACGTTCATGTTCCGCCAAGTGTTCCTGACCATCCCCGATGAAATGCTGGAATCCGCCCGCATTGATGGCGCCGGACCAATGCGGTTTTTCAAGGATATCCTGCTGCCGCTGTCGCGCACCAATATCGCGGCGCTGTTTGTGATCCTGTTTATTTATGGCTGGAACCAGTATCTGTGGCCGCTGTTGATCACCACAGACACCAGCATGACCACGATTGTGATGAGCATCAAACAAATGCTGGAATCAGCTGAATCAAGCCCGCAGTGGAACATCATCATGATGACGGCCCTGTTGGCCATGCTGCCGCCCATTCTGGTGGTGGTGTTTATGCAAAAGCTCTTTGTCAAAGGGCTGACGGAAACCGACAAGTAGGACAATTAAGATGGCAAAGATTAAACTGGATAACCTGCTAAAGTCCTACGGCGATGTCGAGATATTGCACGGAGTGAATGGCGAGATTAACGACGGTGAATTCGTGGTGATCGTTGGTCCGTCAGGGTGTGGAAAATCCACACTGCTGCGAATGATCGCAGGGCTGGAAACCGTGACAGCGGGCGAAGTTTTCATCGGCGATAAGATGGTGAACACGCTGGAGCCTGCCGACCGTGACATTGCAATGGTGTTCCAGAATTACGCGCTGTACCCGCATATGACGGTCTATGACAACATGGCCTATGGTCTGAAAATCCGTGGCATTCCCAAGGATCAAATCAAGCGACGGGTGGAAGAGGCCGCCGATATTCTGGAAATCCGCGAATATCTGGCCCGCAAACCCCGTGCGCTGTCGGGCGGGCAACGTCAGCGGGTGGCGATGGGCCGCGCGATTGTGCGTGAACCCTCGGTGTTTTTGTTCGACGAACCGCTGTCCAATCTGGACGCGAAACTGCGGGTGCAGATGCGTCTGGAAATCCGCAAATTGCAAAAACGGCTGGGGGTGACGTCGATTTTCGTGACCCACGATCAGGTCGAAGCGATGACGCTTGGGGACCGTTTGATGGTGCTGAATGACGGCCATGTTGAACAGTTCGGCACCCCGATTGAGCTGTATGAACACCCCGCCTCGATTTTTGTTGCCGGGTTTATCGGCAGCCCCGCGATGAATTTCCTGTCGGTAAAGGCACAGTCGGATAACACGCTTTTGCTTGAGAATGGCACAACGATTATGGGCGGTTCTGGCGGGGGCGACATGACAATGGGCGTGCGCCCCGAACATCTGGTTGCCGATGATACTGGGCCGATTGGGGTCAAGGTAATGATGCAAGAACAGCTGGGCGCCAACACGTTGATCCACGGGATACTGGAGGGGGCCGGCAGCGAAATGGTGGTCAGCCTGCCGGGCACGCAAACCGTTGCTGAAGGGGCCGTGGTGCGGTTCTCTGCCCCGCTCGAGGCACTGCATTTCTTTGATATAAACAACGGGCAGCGGATCGGCTGATGTCAGAGGGCGGTCGCCTGTCGGCGCTGCGGGCGCAGCCCGGCGTGATCCGGCTGCATGGCCATCGCGGTGCGCGCGGGGTAATGCCGGAAAACACCATGGCCGGATTTCGCTATACGCTGGAGTGCGGTGTAAATGCTGTAGAATTTGACGTGCAGTCTGCCAGCAGTGGCGTGCCTGTCATTGCGCATAACCCGCATCTGATGCCGGATATGACGCGCGATGCGACGGGGCAATGGCTGGATGCGAAAACGCCGCCGATCAACAGCATGTCACTGACGCGGATACAGTCCTATGACTTAGGCGGTTTGCAAGAAGGCTCAGCCTACGGCGCGCTCTATCCTGATCAGGCGTTCATGACGGGGCAGCGGGTTCCGGCGCTGTCTCAGCTGGCCGAATTGATGGCACAGCCTGAACATGCAGATATCTGGCTGAACCTCGAAATAAAATCAAACCCGTTGCACCCGGAATATTCCCCGCCAATCCCGGCGCTGGTTTTGAGCGTTCTGGAGGTGGTGCAGGCGCATGACCTGTTGGAGCGATGCATTATCCAGAGCTTTGACTGGCGCATATTGCGCGAGGTGGCGCTGCAGGCACCCGATAGCGTGCGCTCGTATCTAAGTGACCTGCCCGCCACCGCAACACCGGCGGATGAAAACATCTATGATGGATCACCTTGGATGGATGGTTACGTGCTGGCCGATTTTGGTGGCAGCCTGCCGCGTCTGGTTGCGGCGGCGGGCGGGCGGGTCTGGAGCCCGCATTTTTCTGACCTGAACAAGACGGACCTGAATGAGGCGCATGCGCTGGGGTTGATCGTCAATGTCTGGACGGTGAACACCACACAGGATATGGATGCAATGATTGCGCTGGGGGTGGACGGGATTATCACCGACTATCCGGGGCGCGCACAGCGCCAGTTGCTGGCCCACGGGATGCATTGGCGCGACAGTTAGGATGTGAACATATGGATGCCACCGCCGCCTTTGCCCGCTATGAAACGCTGCGTCCGCGCCTGCCTGCCGCCAAATTTCCCGACACGACGGCGCAGATCGACAGCTTGCTGGACATCGCGGATCAAGCCGATGTTTTTGTGTTTGATGCCTATGGTGTGCTGAATGTCGGCGAGGGGCCAATTGCGGGGGCGGCGGCGCGGATCGAACAGCTGCGCAACCTTGGAAAACAGGTTTTTGTCCTTAGCAATTCGGCTTCCTACACCCGTGTGGCGATGCAAGAGCGGTTTGCGGGACTTGGATATGGGTTTCAGCCGGATGAAATCATTTCAAGCCGGGATGCGGCGTTGGACCACGCGGCGAATTACTCGCCAATAAGACGTTGGGGCGTGATTGCACCCGCCCACCACAAGGCATCGGATTTGCCGTTTGACAGCATCACGCTGGGCGATGATGTGGACGATTACCGTGCGGTGGACGGGTTTTTGTTTCTGTCGGCTGCCCTTTGGACCAACGGGCGGCAAAACCTGTTGGGCCAGGCGCTGCTTGACACGCCGCGCCCCGTGATCATCGCCAATCCCGATCTGGTCGCCCCGCGCGAATATGGCCTCAGCCTTGATCCGGGCTATTACGGCCATGCCTTGGCGGATGCGACAGGGCGGATGCCGGTGTTTTTGGGAAAACCCTTTGCGCCGGTGTTTCAGCGTATCGAAACCGCCTTGCCCAAAGCACAGGATCGCGCCCGTATTGTAATGGTCGGGGATACATTGCACACCGACGTTCTGGGTGCATCTGCGCGGGGCTGGAGAACTGCATTGGTGACGGATCACGGGCTGTTCGCGGGCAAGGATGTAGCGCCGTTTATCGAGGCATCGGGAATACGCCCCGATTGGCGGCTGGGTTCTATCTAGCCCTATTTTCGTTCCATAAATAACCGCGCTGCAAGCATAAGAGTTTTCTGGCCTGCGGCGCGGATATTTATGCAAAAAAGAAACGGTAAGGAATATCTACCGAGCGATGCGTGGGTGCTTCAGGGCGCGGCGAAAGGTCTGTGTCAGAGCAGAATCTGACTGAATACGGGTGTCGGTGGCATCTTTCGGGTCATCGCCGTTGGGCCATGTTTCGTTCCACCAGCTGAATCCGATAAGTTCGGGCCATTTCCCCGACAGGACCAGTTTCAACGCCTTGTCGGCCCATGGTGCGGCGGGGTCTCGCGGGTTGCGCACATCGGTGCCCCATTCGGCAATGATCGGGGTTTTGAAAGCAGCGGCCTGTCGTGCCAATTGGCCAGATCGGCGTCAAATTTGCCGTTGGCGATAGCGTAGGTGGCGAACAGCGCATCACCATGATCTTGTGTCGGCTCAGAGCGCAGCATCAGGCGCACAAAGGGGGTGGAGCCCTTGGCGCGAATCCATTTGGCTGTCGCGGTGGGGAAATCGCGCGAGCGATACCAGTTGTTGGAAAAATAGACCCATGCGGGTTTTACACCAACGGTGCGGATATAGGCATCCAGATTTGAGGGCCGGATATCGTCCTCTTCGCCGCTGCGCCGGCCAGTATAGACACCGTGCAGCAGCTTTCCGGCAGGCGGGGCAAGGGCGTGCAGGGCGGCATCATGCGAGGTTGCTTGCGCTAACGCTGGCATAGGCGTCAGCGGCATCAACAAAGCAAGGGTCAGGGCAAGATGCGTAGCATAGGGGTTCTCCTTTGATACCAACCAAGAGTCGCCCCAAGCCTGATTATTCCCGTTTGCCTGCGAATTTCTCCTGCCATTCCTCGCGTTGCTCGTCGGTGATTTTGGCAAACAACACCTCGGGCACGGTGAATGTGTGACCGGCGGGCAGGGTTTGCAATGCGGCGGCCACATCGTCGGGCCAGCCATCATCATCCGTGTTCATCGCGGCCAGCAGGCTGGCGGCGGCATCGGGGATAAAGGGGGCCGACAGCACCGCGTATAGCCGGATCAGGTTCAGCGACAGACGGATCGAGGCGGCGGCGGCAGGCGCGTCGGTTTTGAACAGAGACCATGGTGCCGCGTTTTGCAGATATTCGTTGCCCGCCACCCAGATGGCGCGCAATTCAGACGCGGATTTTCGCACGTCCATTGCATCCATGTGCTTGTTGTAGGTCGCAACCCGTTCAGTCAGCGTGACGATCAGCGCCTTTTCGGCCTCGCCATACTCGCCACCTTCCGGCACCACTTCGCCGAATTTGGAACGGCAGAATTTGGTGACCCGCGAGGCGAAGTTGCCCAGCACATCGGCAAGGTCTTTGTTCACCGAGGCTTGGAAATTCTCCCACGTGAACTCGGCATCCGAATTTTCCGGTGCGTGGGACAATAGCCACCAGCGCCAGTAATCGGACGGCAGGATCGACAGCGCCTGATCCATAAACACACCGCGCCCGCGCGAGGTGGAAAACTGGCCACCATCATAGTTCAGATAGTTAAACGATTTGATGTAATCGACCAGCTTCCAGGGCTCGTTTGAGCCCATGATCGTGGCTGGGAAACTAAGGGTGTGAAATGGTACATTGTCCTTGCCCATGAACTGCACATAGCGCACGTCATCGGCCCCCTTGTCGGTGCGCCACCAGCGCTCCCATGCCGTATCATCCAGCCCGTTCGCCTGCGCCCATTCCGCCGTGGCACCGATGTATTCGATCGGGGCGTCGAACCAGACGTAAAAAACTTTGCCCTCCATACCCGGCACCGGCACGCCCCAGTCCAGATCGCGGGTGATGCCACGGTCGCGCAGACCATCGCCATCATGCAGCCATTTCTTGGCGATGGATGTGGTCAGGATCGGCCAATCGGTTTTGGAGGAAATCCATTTATCCAGTTCATCGCGCAGTTTGGATTGGCGCAGGAACAGGTGCTTGGTTTCGCGCACCTCAAGGTCCTTGGAGCCGGAAATGGTCGAGTAGGGATCAATCAGGTCGGTGGGTGACAGCGGCTTGGTGCAATTATCACATTGATCACCGCGTGCGCCGACATAATCGCAGTTGGGGCAGGTGCCCTCGATATAGCGGTCCGGCAAAAAGCGTTTGTCGGTGATGGAATAAACCTGTTTGTCGCTGACCTCTTCGATAAACCCGTTCTCGGCCAGCTTAGCGGCAAAATGCTGGGTCAATTCGTGGTTCTGCGGGCTGGAAGAGCGGCCAAAATAATCAAACGACAGGCGGAAATCAGCGGCGATTTTGGCCTGCACCTCGTGCAGCTCGGCGCAGTATTCGGCCACGGGTATATCGGCCTTGGCAGCGGCCAATTCGGCTGGTGTGCCATGCTCGTCGGTGGCACAAATGAACATCACCTCGTGGCCACGTCCGCGATTGTAGCGGGCAAACAGATCGGCGGGCAGTTGACTGCCGATCAGGTTGCCCAGATGCTTGATCCCGTTGATATACGGAAGGGCCGAGGTGATAAGGATACGTGCCATTTCAGATGCCTTTGATTGTGTTGTCCCCCTTTAACGGATGGGGGGGGCAAGGGCTAGGGCGTTTACCCGCCTGTTGTCACATGCTAGACAGTGAATATGAATGTATCCTATGACCTTGAACGCTTTGTTACGGTGCAATCCCCCTGCATTGACGCGGTTCTTGAGGAATTGACGAGCGGGCAGGTGCGGGGCGACTGGGTCAGTTGCATTTTTCCGCAGCTTGAAGGGTTGGAGTTTTCGCAAGGCTCTGAATTCTACACCCTTCGTGACAGGGACGAGGCCGCGGCCTATTTGGCGCATCCCGTACTTGGACCGCGCCTGATCCAATGCACAAAGCTGGCGATCCAGCATGCGGTTGGTGGCACACGCAGGTTATTTGATCACCAAGATGATCAGGCGTTCCACGCGTCCATTTCGCTATTTTCACGGGTTAAAGGTGTCAGTGCGGTTTTTGAGTCCGCTTTGTTCGCGTTTTACGGTGGCACGGCAGACCCGCGCACCCTAAAGGAATTGCGCCTTGCGTTTGTGGCCACGTTAGATGACTAGCGGTTGCGCTTGTCGCGTTGGCGGCGGAACAGACGTCCAATCATGAACGAGGTGCGCGGCGCATAGACATAGGGCGTGCGTTTTTCCACTGTGGGGCGCGCGCGCATCCGGCTGAGGCCAAAAACCACCAACACCAGATGGCCAAAAGCCAAAAACGCAAACAGGGCGGGCGGGCCATATGCTTCGATCAGCGATGATGCGATCAGCGGGCTGGCGATGGCGCCAATGGCGAAAAAGAACATCAGGGCGGCGGACAGTTCGATGCGTTCTTCGGATTTGGCAAAATCATGGGCGTGGGCCGCGGCGACCGAAAAGATCGGGAAGGTGGTAAAGCCAAAGAAAACCGCGCCCAGCATCACCATTGTCGTGCCCCCGTCCGAGGCCAGAACCGCTGTGCCACAGCTAATGACGGCCGCGATGGACAGGCCGATCAGCACCCAGCGCCG
>JAFLKA010000530.1 GCA_022712735.1 Marinosulfonomonas sp.
GCAGGCATAGAATCTCTATCACCCAACCTCAACCAAACAAATCCGTATTTGATTTCGGCGCAGCCATCCCCAAATGCGTCCACGCCTTGGCCGCCAACATCCGCCCACGCGGCGTGCGCTGGATCAGCCCCTGTTGCAACAGAAACGGCTCGATCACCTCTTCCAGTGAATCGCGGCTTTCGGACAAAGCCGCGCACATGGTTTCAATCCCCACCGGCCCACCTGCATAATTCTCGGCAATCAACGTCAAATACCTCCGATCCGCCCCGTCCAGCCCCAGATGATCAACCCCAAGCCGCGTCAGAGCATTGTCCGCCAAACCTTGCGATACCTTGCCACCGGCCTCGACAACCGCAAAATCCACCACGCGACGCAACAAACGCCCCGCAATCCGCGGCGTGCCACGTGCGCGTTTGGCAATCTCGCGGGCGCCCGCATCCTCGCATTGCACCCCCAGCAATCGTGCCCCACGCACCACAATCTCGTGCAACTCGTCCTCGGTGTAAAACTGCAGGCGCACCGGAATGCCGAACCGATCCCGCAGCGGCGTCGTCAACAACCCCAGCCGCGTCGTCGCCCCGACCAATGTGAAGGGCTGCAACTCGATCCGCACCGTCCGCGCTGCCGGTCCCTCTCCGATCACCAGATCCAGCTCGAAATCTTCCAGCGCCGGATACAGCACCTCCTCGACCACCGGATTAAGCCGGTGAATTTCATCAATGAACAGCACGTCATTGGCCTCGAGATTGGTTAGAATGGCCGCCAAATCCCCCGCCTTGGCCAATACAGGCCCAGAGGTCATGCGAAAATTCACCCCCAGTTCGCGTGCCATAATCTGTGCCAAAGTGGTTTTGCCCAAACCGGGCGGGCCATGAAACAACACATGATCCATCGCCTCGCGCCGTATCTTGGCGCTCTCGATAAACACCCGCAAATTGGCCCGCGCCTCGGCTTGACCAATAAATTCGTCCAACACCTGCGGACGCAATGCGCGGTCGCGGTCCTCTGGTTGCGGATCGGGGCGTAATGTGGGGTCCGGTTCGGTCATGCAATCACCCCTTCGGTGCCAGCAGTTTTAACGCCGCACGGATCAAACCGGGGGTGTCGGCGTCCGGCGCCGCGCCCGCCGCCTGCGCCACCGCCCCAGCCGCATCCCCCGGCCCATAGCCAAGGTTGGCCAGCGCCGATAAAGCCTCGGATTGTGCCGCAGCACTTGATGGCTCGATCACCGCCGCAATCGTTTCGATCACCTCGACGTCCGCCGACACTTCACCCTGCGCTGCCACCAATGTGCTGCCCAGCGCCATCACGGCAGGCGCTTTGTCCTTCAGCTCCAGAACCACCCGTTGCGCGGTTTTCGGCCCCACGCCCTTGGCCACCTTGATCGCATTCACATCGCCCAGCGCCACCGCGCGGCTGACCCCTTCGGCCCCCAATGCGCCCAATATCGACATTGACGCCTTGGCCCCGATCCCCTGCACCGACATCAACAAACGGTGCCATTCCTTTTCCAGCAATGTGGTGAACCCGAACAGCTGCAAATTATCCTCGCGCACCAACAGCTCGGTAAACAACCCCACCGCCTCGCCTACATTGGGTAGCGCCGCCATGGTGCGGTCCGACAGGTAAACGATATACCCGACCCCGCGCACATCAATCAGCACATGGTCTGCTGCGCGGTATTCCAGCCGCCCTGAAATCTTGCCAATCATGCACTCGCCTTTCGTAACGCTGCCTCGTAATGTCCCGCCGATTGCATATGATGCGCATGACAAATCGCAATCGCCAACGCGTCCGCCGCATCCGGTCCGGCCAGATCAACCCCGGGCAATTGCAACCGCACCATATGCGCCACCTGCCGCTTGTCGGCATGGCCCACACCCACAACTGTTTTCTTAACCTTGTTGGGCGCATATTCCCCGACGCTCAAACCCGCCTGCGCCGGAACCAGCATCGCAATGCCCCGCGCCTGACCCAGTTTCAGAGTGCCCGCCCCGTCTTTGTTCACAAACGTTTGCTCAACGGCTGCTGTTTCAGGGGCAAACCGTGCCATAACTTCGCTTAACTGCACATGCAGTGATAACAAACGTGTCGCCAGATCATCGCCGGTTGAGTGACAAACCCCGTTGCCCACATGCGTAAGACGCGATCCCGCCACGTCAATCACGCCCCAACCAAGGTTTCTAAGCCCCGGATCAATCCCGATAACACGCATACTGCTCCTCGCTACTTTTCGGCTTTTGTTGCCTTTGCGCCACGATTAGCACGAAACGCGAACATTTGCCAAACAGAAACCGATAATGGCAAAAATTTGTTGCGCGTGTCGTTAAAGCGCAAAGCGGGCGAAAGTCGACATTAAAAATGCTAAAACCGACAATCAGATGTCGCAATTTTGACAAATATTACAAAGCATTAACCAGTAAACCCAGCTATGCGTAAAATGCATATTAGATATGCAATATCTTTATCTTGTTAGATGTTTCGCCAACCCCTAAGTGGCCAATTAGAAACAACAGCATATCGCTGCATCAACAAAAGGAAGACTAACATGGCTACTTATGAAAACACCCGTCTGCT
>JAFLKA010000327.1 GCA_022712735.1 Marinosulfonomonas sp.
GACATTACTGTCGCGATTGACAACTCCCCGTCTTTACCAACAACAGGCTTTTTCACCCCTGCACCAACGGCCAGAATTGCCCCGTGCGGCGGATTAATCACCGCGTCAAAATTATCGATGCCGAACATCCCCAAATTTGAAATTGCAAAACTGCCGCCAAGGTATTCGTGCGGGGCGAGTTTCTTATTACGGGCGCGGCTGGCGAGGTCTTTCATCTCGACCGAAAGCTGCGATAGCGATTTGGTTTCGGCGTCTTTGATCACCGGGGTGAACAACCCGTCCTCCACGGCCACGGCCACGGCCACGTCGGATGGTTTCATCTGGAATAAACGGTCACCGGCCCAGATTGCGTTGGCGGCGGGTACGGTTTGCAGCGCCATGGCGCAGGCCTTGATGATAAAGTCGTTGACCGACACCTTTAGCCCGCGGGATTCAAGCTGTTTGTTGATATGGGCACGGCCGGCGAGCAAGGCGTCTATGCGGATGTCGCGGCGCAGGTAGAAATGCGGGATCGACTGTTTGGCCTCGGTCAAGCGGGCGGCGATGGTTTTACGCATGCCGTTCAGGGCAATCACCTCATATTCACGATCAGCGTAAATTTTGGTAATTGCATCGCTGGATGGACCTGTTGACATTGGTGTAGCGGTGGGGGCAGAAATACTGGCTGGTTTGCCTAATATATCGGCCTTGACAATGCGACCGTGCGGGCCGGAACCGGTGATTTGTGCAAGGTCCACGCCTGCATCCGTGGCAATACGGCGGGCGAGGGGGGATGCGAAAATCCGTTTTGTTCCAGTTGGTTGCGTTGTAGCCGGCGTGGTTTCTCCGATGGGATTAGGTGTTGTTTGAGACACGGGTTTTGGTGTGGGGGCCGGAGCCGGAGCTGCTGCGGGTGCAGGGGCTGTCGCGGGCGTAGAAGAAATGTCAGCCGCGCTTTCACCATCTTCAAGTAGGACCATGATCGGGGTGTTTACCAGCACCCCCTCGCTGCCCTCGGCCACCAGTAATTTACCGACGATACCCTCGTCCACAGCCTCGAATTCCATCGTTGCTTTATCGGTTTCGATCTCGGCGATCAGGTCGCCAGAGGCCACCGCATCCCCCTCTTTCACCAACCATTTGGCAAGCGTGCCTTCCTCCCTCGTGGGGGATAGCGCGGGCATCAGAATTTCTATTGGCATCGCTTACGCTCCCTTAACGATATGTCACTTTGTGGACGGCCTCAATAACTTCTTCTGTCGTGATTAGCGCCAGTTTTTCAAGGTTGGCAGCATAGGGCATCGGCACGTCCTTGCCTGTGCAGGTGATCACCGGCGCGTCGAGGTAATCGAAGGCCTCCTGCATCAGCACGGAAGAGATATGCCCACCGATTGAGCCCACCGGCCAACCCTCCTCGACAGTAACGCAACGATTTGTTTTCATAACAGATTTAATGACTGTGGCGGTGTCCATCGGGCGCAGGGTGCGCAGGTCAATGACCTCGGCCGATATGCCATCCTCGGCCAGCCGGTCAGCGGCTTCAAGCGCATATTTCATCCCGATGCCAAAGCTAACGATGGTCACATCAGTGCCCTCTCGCCAGATTTTGGCAACGCCGAATGGCACGGTGAAATCATCCATCACAGGCACATCGAAACTCTGGCCATAGAGGATCTCGTTTTCCAGAAAAATTACCGGGTTCGGATCACGAATGGCGGTTTTCAGCAAGCCTTTGGCGTCGGCGGCAGAGTAAGGCATCACCACCTTCAGACCCGGAATTTGCGCATACCATGCGGCGTAATCCTGGCTGTGCTGCGCACCAACGCGGGACGCGGCGCCATTGGCCCCGCGAAAAACCATGTGCGCGCCCATCTGGCCGCCGGACATGTATAGTGTCTTGGCGGCCGAATTGATGATCTGGTCCAGCGCCTGCACAGCGAAATTGAAGGTCATGAATTCGACAATCGGCTTCAGACCGGCAAAGGCCGAGCCAACGGCGATTCCGGTAAAGCCGTGTTCGGTAATCGGGGTGTCGATCACCCGTTTGTCGCCAAATTCATCCAGCATTCCCTGACTGATCTTATAGGCACCCTGATATTGCGCGACCTCTTCGCCCATCAGATAGACCATTTCATCGCGGCGCATTTCTTCGGCCATGGCGTCGCGCAGCGCTTCGCGCACGGTGGTCGGTTTCATCTCGGTGCCCTCGGGAATTTCGGGGTCTTGCGGGATGGCCGCAGCGACGGGTGCGGCAGGCGTGGGTGTCGGCGCAGCGATTTCGGCCTCGGGAGGGGACGCGACAGATGCGGCGCTTACTGGCACAGCACTTGCATCCTCGCCCTCTTCCAGCAGAACGGCGATGGCGGTGTTCACGGGCACGCCCTCGGTGCCCTCGGCAATCAGGATTTTGCCCATCACACCCTCGTCGACCGCCTCGAATTCCATCGTGGCCTTGTCGGTCTCGATCTCGGCAATAATCATGCCGGATTCGATCACATCTCCCTCAGCCACCAGCCATTTGGCCAATGTGCCTTCTTCCATCGTGGGGGAAAGTGCGGGCATCAGAATTTCGGTCGCCATGTTAATTATCTCCGTATTATCCGATGTTTACGCGTCTGCGTAGATGTCTGTCCAAAGTTCGGTCAGCTCCGGTTCAGGGCTTTCGCGGGAAAAATCGGCGGCCTCGTTGACTGTGGCCTTGATCTCTTTGTCGATCGCTTTCAAATCGTCCTCGGACGCATGTTTGCCTTGCAATAACAACTCGCGCACATGGTCAATCGCGTCGCGTTCCTCGCGGACTTTTTGCACCTCTTCGCGGGTGCGGTATTTGGCGGGGTCCGACATGGAATGGCCGCGATAGCGGTAGGTGACCATTTCCAGAATGTAGGGGCCTTCGCCTGAACGGCAATGCGCAACAGCCTTTTGGCCAGCGGCCTTGACCGCCAATACATCCATGCCGTCAACCGATTCACCGGGGATGCCAAAGGCCTGTCCGCGGGTGTATAATTCAGGGGTAGAGGAGCCGCGCGCTAATGATGTGCCCATCGCGTATTGGTTATTCTCGATCACGAAAATCACCGGCAGTTTCCACAGGGACGCCATGTTGAAGGTCTCGTAAACTTGACCCTGATTGGCGGCCCCATCGCCGAAATAGGCGAACGACACGTTATCATTGCCCAGATATTTGTCGGCAAAGGCCAATCCGGCGCCAATCGGCACCTGTGCGCCAACAATCCCGTGGCCGCCATAGAAATTCGCCTCTTTCGAGAACATATGCATCGAGCCACCCTTGCCTTTGGAATAGCCCCCGATCCGGCCGGTCAATTCGGCCATCACACCTTTGGGGTCCATGCCGCAGGCCAGCATATGGCCGTGATCGCGGTAGGATGTGACGCGCTTGTCGCCCTCTTTGGTGGTGGCCTCAAGCCCGACGATGATCGCCTCCTGGCCGATATAAAGATGGCAGAACCCGCCGATCAATCCCATGCCATACAGCTGCCCCGCCTTTTCCTCGAATCGACGGATCAGCAGCATTTCGCGGTAGTAATGAAGCAGATCATCCTTGGAAGCGTTTGTTTTTTTTGATGTTTTCTTGGCTGCCATGTTTATAGGCCCTCGTGAATCGCAAAGTAGTTTAGCATTAAACTATATAATAGCGCATTGAAACACGAAGTGCGAGCAAAAGATTTAGAGCGGGGTTATTTGTGGGGCTAACGGATGACAATTTCATCCGCGCGCAGTAGGCCCAAAACGCTCCGGGCTTGCTCATCCAGCAGGTCAAGATCAAGGAATTCATCCGACAATCTGTGGGCTTTGTTTTCCATCCACGCAACGTCCGCTGACAGCCCGACCAGATCCTCGCGCAAAATCTCGGCTTCGGCGTCAATCTGGACGCGGCGGAACAGTCCATAGTCGCCTTGAATAGCAGCAAAGGCAAAATACAGGCCAAGCGTAAATACGCCGCCGAAATACAGGACGACACCGACAGGCGGCCGTTTGCGGGAAATGCTCATTCTTATCTGCCTCTTTTGCCGTCATTAATTACGCGGCTTTAAGGCACAATCGCATATTGGCGCGGCTTTGTGAATCCCCTGCGTGGCAGTTGGCGGATACTTTCCTTGGATACCTGTGGCTTATTGGTCTCTATTAATAAAATGAAACCCTCCAAAGGTGAACCTTGGAGGGTTAAATATTTCTGGTCTGTGGGGCGGGGCGAGCCCGAATATTCAGGCCTTGCCCTTGTAGATATCGACCAGTTTGCCCAGCATATCCAGCGCATCCGCCCGATCCCGCTGGAACGAATTGCGCCCGATGATTGATCCGTTGCCCCCGCCATCACGAATGGCGCGCGCGTCATCATAAACGCTATCGGCACCTTTTTTGGCCCCGCCGGAAAATACCACGATGCGGCGCCCGTTGAAACTCGCGTCCATGCAATGTTTCACCCGTGCGGCTTGGGTCGATATGTCGATCCCCTCATCCTCGTATACCTTTTTGGCGGCGGGTAGTGACAGATGATCGGTCGACAGCTTGATCTTGATGATATGCGCCCCCAGCAGGGCCGCGATTTGCGCTGCATAAGCGGCGATGTCGATTGCGGTTTCGCCGTCGCTGTCCAACGCTTCGCCGCGTGGGTAGGACCAGATTACGGTCGCTACGCCCTTGGCCGCGGCCTCTTCGCGCATAACGGAGATTTCTTCAAACAACTCCAGGCCTTGCGAGGAACCAGGATAGATAGTGAAGCCAATGGCCGATGCTCCGATGCGCAACGCGTCATCAACGCAAGCGGTGATGGCTTGGTCTTTTGCGGATTCGGATGGGATTAATGAGTTGGCCGAATTGACCTTCAGAATGGTCGGGATT
>JAFLKA010000249.1 GCA_022712735.1 Marinosulfonomonas sp.
TGGCACAAATCTGACGTTTGGCCGTGACTACATCATCCCGGCGCCGTTCGATCCACGGCTAATCTATAAAATCCCCCCCGCAGTTGCCAAGGCCGGTATGGATACTGGTGTTGCCCGCCGTCCGATTGTCGATATCGAAGGGTATGAGGAATCGCTTAAAGCGCGGCTTGATCCAACGGCTTCTATTTTGCGCGGTATTCATGCCCGCGCCAAGGCCGCGCAACGCCGGATGATTTTTGCCGAAGGTGATGATCCGCGCGTTCTGCGTGCTGCCGTTGCGTATCAACGCGCCGGTTTGGGTCACGCGCTGGTTGTCGGGCGCGAGGCGGATGTGAAAGCCAAGTTGGAAGATGCCGGATTAGGGGATGCCGTTAGTGAACTTGAAGTGGTGAACGCGGCTAATACCGAGCATTTACCAGCCTACAAAGCATTTCTATATGAGCGACTTCAGCGCAAAGGGCATGACAGATCAGACATTCATCGGCTTGCTGCCCGTGACCGTCACGTTTTCTCGGCGCTGATGTTGGCGCATGGGCATGGTGACGGGCTTGTCACTGGCGCAACGCGTAAATCAGCTCATGTGCTGGAGTTGATCAATCATGTCTTTGATGCTTCTGCTGAAGATGGCGCTGTGGGCGTTACTGCGGTGTTGCAAGGCGGTAAAATCGTGTTGATTACGGATACTCTGGTGCATGAATGGCCAGACGAGGAGGATCTGGCCACAATAGCTGAGCGCGGCGCAGATGTTGCTAAATCCCTAGGATTAGAGCCTCGTGTGGCATTTGTCAGTTTCTCGACTTTTGGCTACCCAGTGTCTGAAAGGGCCGAAAAAATGCACCTAGCGCCCAAAGTTCTAGATGCTCGCGGTGTCAGCTTTGAATACGAGGGTGAAATGACTGTGGATGTGGCCCTGAATGCAAAAGCGATGGCGCAATATCCGTTTAGTCGCCTGACGGGTCCGGCAAATGTGCTGGTGGTGCCGGCACGCCATTCAGCGTCAATTTCGGTAAAGCTGATGCAGGAGATGGCGGGGGCGACTGTGATCGGCCCAATCCTGACTGGCATTGATAAATCTATCCAGATTTGCTCAACCGTTTCTACTTCTAACGACATTCTGAATATGGCTGTGCTAGCCGCATGTAAGGTGGGCTAGATGACGATCTATAACCTCGGCTCGATCAATGCAGATCACCTATATGCGGTGCCACATTTGCCGCGCCCGGGGGAAACATTGTCTGCAAACAGTTTTTTCACCGGTCTTGGCGGGAAAGGTATTAACCAATCGGTTGCGGCAGCGCGGGCGGGCTCAAAGGTGGTTCATATCGGTGCTGTTGGTCCTGATGGAGGCTGGGCAATTGACCAGATTGCTGGATACGGGATTGATACGCAGTTTATCAGGACGGTTGAAACACCCACAGGCCATGCGATTGTAAACGTGGATCAGGACGGGGAAAATGCCATTGTGGTTTTTTCCGGCGCCAACAGCTGCCAAAATGTCGACCAGATCAATAAGGTGCTAAACACGGCTGATGCGAGCGATATTTTGCTGCTACAAAATGAGACCACACTACAGGTCGATGCTGCAAAACGCGCACACGAGCGTGGAATGAAGGTAATCTATTCTGCTGCCCCGTTTTGCGTCGAGGCTGTTAAAGCTGTGCTGTCATACACAACAGTTCTGATGATGAACCAAGTAGAGTCAGAGCAACTTTGCGCTGGATTAGAGGCTGATTTAGCAAATCTGCCAGTTGAAGAGATTATCGTCACCAAAGGATCGGAAGGTGCGGACTGGCTGCAACCAAAGACTGGGCAAGTATCCCATACCCCATCATTTCCTGTAGTTGCTGTTGATACAACGGCGGCGGGTGATACGTTTGCCGGATTCTTTGCTGCCGGTATTGATCAAGGGCAAAGTGTGCAGGATGCAATGACGCTTGCCTCGGCCGCAGCCGCCCTAAAGGTTACGCGCAAAGGAACCGCTGACGCGATTCCCTCACGGGCCGAGGTTGATGGTTTTCTGAAAGAAAACAGGTCCTAGTGCAAATTGGCAAAAGGTGCCGCACTTCCCCAAAGCTTGCGAACACGGGCATCACGTCCACAAGCATTTCGATATGCCTTGTAGGCCGATGACTGGCGTTTTGGCCCGAAACGGGTAATAACTATATTGGACCCCTTATAGTAATTTTGGTGATACGCTTCGGCCTTGTAAAACCGCGAGGTTGCCAAAATAGGGGTCACAATCTTTTGGCCCAATGCTTTACCGGCATCTGCAATCGCCGCCACCGCCGCAGTCTTTTCCCCAGCATTAGAGACGAATATCGCAGTTCGGTACGTTTCTCCGCGATCACAAAACTGCCCACCGGCGTCGGTGGGATCAACTGATCTTAGAAACATATTCAGCAGCATGGCATAGCTTACCTTACCGGAATCATAGGTAATCTTCACCGCCTCGTAATGGCCGGTGCCGCCACGCCCTACTGCCTTATACGTCGGGTTTTTGGTTGTGCCGCCCGTATATCCGGACACAGCACTAATCACGCCGGGAACGCTCTCAAAATCCGATTCGACACACCAGAAACAGCCGCCCGCCACAACCATTGTTTCTGTTTTACCGGCATAGGCCCGTGTACAGTTCAGGGTTAGACCGACGACAATTGCAATCAGCAATGCAGCCGGTTTTAATTGATAGGCAGTAATACGCATCTGGATGCTCCTTTTTCGGGAAGCATCAAGCAGGCGCCTCGGTCAAACAACCCGCTGTAAGCAATTATCACGCAGCAGTGAACGATATTTACTTCTTGGTGGAATCCCCCGCGCCAATTAATAGTCGGA
>JAFLKA010000028.1 GCA_022712735.1 Marinosulfonomonas sp.
GGCCAAGTGATGATGTATCCCGATAAATTCCCCCCCGGTTCCGACCCAGAAATCTGCCTGATCAACAAAGACAATTTCAAATCCGTCCTCAAAACCCCTGATTTCACCACCGGCATTCCAGAAATCATCGAGGACATCATCCGCTTCACCGAAGAACTGACAGGGCTAGAACCCGTCCTGCACCTCTCGGCCCCCTACTCTCTGGCCGCCGATATCTACGGCCAAGAACCCCTGCTTGCCGATCTGGTGCATGACCCCGATTTTGCCAATGAGCTGCTGGATCACATCGTCGATACGGTGCATCAGCCGTGGATTGATCACTTTTTCAACCACTTCCCCAACGGCTGGGCCGAAATGTCCGATGCCTCCGGATCACCGTTCTTTATCGGGCCACAAAACTGCAAAACCGTCGCCATTCGCGCCATCAAACGGCTGGTTGACGAAAACCCGTGGGGCCACCGCGTCTATGACGCCAATTATCGCGGCGATTACGTCACCCAAGCCAAAAAGAAAACCCGCGGCCGGCGCAAAACGGCCCCTGACGACAGCGGCATCAGCATTCAGGAACTGGCAGACCTGAAATACAGCGTATGCCCCGATTTCATCATCCGGCTGGATGACGACAAGATACCGTTGCCGTTTTATACCGACCAAGCGATCCAGCGGAATGTGCCCCTGTTCACCGGCATCGGTGTCTCGCAAGTAGACCGCAACAGCATCGCCGATCTTAACGTCGCCAAACATGACATCGCGCAGGTGGCCGCCGACTCCGTTGTCGCCATTAAAAACGTGGCCCAAACCATCCACAGCAACGGTTACACTAACCCGCTTCAGCCATGGCCCGGAACCGTTTACTTTGAGGACATCAGCTCGGAAGCCCAGTTCGACCTGATAGAAATCATCGTGCGCGAGGCACTGGATAACGGGGCGCTCAATACCTAGGATCAGGATCTATCAGTCAAAATCAAAAAGCGGCGTCGACAGATATCGCTCGGCAAAGCTCGGCAAAATCACCACGATATTCTTGCCCACCATATCAGGGCGTTTTGCCACTTCCAGCGCCCCAACCAATGCCGCACCAGACGATATGCCAACCGGAACCCCCTCAAGGGCGGCGACCTTGCGCGCCGCAGCAAAAGCCGCGTCATTGTCAACGGTTATGACTTCGTCGATCAGGTCCGTGTCCAGAATCCCCGGCACAAATCCGGCACCGATCCCCTGAATTTTATGCGGTCCCGGATCACCACCGGACAAAATCGCACTGTCCTTTGGCTCCACCGCGATAATTTTCACATCCGGATTGCGCGCCTTCAAAACCTGACCAACGCCGGTGATTGTACCGCCCGTCCCGACACCCGAAATAAACACATCGACCTTGCCACCGGTGTCCTGCCAAATCTCCTCGGCGGTGGTTTTTATATGGATCGCCGGATTGGCGGGGTTCTCGAATTGCTGCGGAATAATCGCGCCCTCAATTTCACGGGCCAGTTCCTCGGCCCGCGCAATCGCCCCCTTCATGCCTTTGGCCCCTTCGGTCAATTCCAGCCGTGCGCCCAGCAGCGCCAGCATCTTGCGCCGCTCGACCGACATGGTTTCCGGCATGGTCAGGATCAGGTTATACCCCCGCGCCGCACAGACAAAGGCCAGCGCAATGCCGGTATTGCCACTTGTCGGCTCGATCAATGTGCCACCGGGATTCAGATCACCCGAAGCTTCCAGCGCATCAATCATCCCCACCCCGATCCGGTCTTTCACCGAATTTAGCGGGTTCATAAATTCCAGTTTGGCCAGAATACTGGCCCCAGCCCCCGCATCATCGCCAAAGCGCGTTAGACGCACCAAAGGTGTGCCGCCAAATGTCTGGGTAATATCATCATAAATAAGACCGCGTGGGGGTGTAGGCATGGGGTTTCCTTATCGGGTTGTTCTTACAATCCTGCCGATCATAGAACGGTCTTCTGTATAATGACCATATTCCACAGCCAATTAGGTGCATTGTTCCAATCACAGCACCCCCGCCGGATTATTGTTCCAGCTTCTTTCCAAGGATAAGAAAACGCGCCTGCAAAAATGCCATCTTCAAACACCGCCCAGCCGTTCAAACAACTGCAACTCATCCCCTTCAAACACAGACAGCCGCGTTTTGATGAATCCCAGCCTGTCCGCCAGCCGCATCGACGCTACGTTGGCCGGATCAATCATGCACACACAACGGTCCGTCAGCGCAGCGGCGTCAAACCAGCCCAGCGCCGCCTCCATCGCCTCACGGGCAAACCCGTGGCCCTGTGCAGCCCCCTCAAACAGCCAACCTGCCTCGGGATACTCATCAAACCTCACGCCATGCCCTCGCTTGGCACAAGGAAAACCAACCTGCCCGATCAATGCGCCCGTATCGCGCCGCTTTACCGGCCACATGCCATAGCCCATCTCGGTCCACGCCCCGATATTGGCCAGAAACGATGCCCACAACTGTGCCTCGGGGCGCGCCGCCCCGCCAATAAAGCGGTAAACCTCGGGCAAGCTCCACAACCGCGCCAGCGCTGCGAAATCCTCTCGCGCTGGCGGTACTAAAACCAACCGCTCCGTTTCAATCTGTGGAATCATTCGGCAATCTTTCTCGGTAAACACATTTCCCATATTCTGACGGCTTTCAAAAACAAAGAATAGTCCATTCAAACAAACGGCTTACAATCCACCACTTTGCAGATCATGCCACAAACGATCGGCCACTGGGCCAACGGGGGAATTATGGCGGCGCAATGCGCATATCTCTACCTCCAATCCCGACAGGTATTTGCCGACAATTGATTTCAAAGCACCGGATTCCAACTCGTCCTTGATCATAAAATCCGGCAAATGCCCCCATCCCATCCCCTGCATAATAATCTCCTTTTTGGTGTGCTGGTCGCCGACACCTCTACTGACGTGCGCCCTCTATCACAAAATGGTTCTGT
>JAFLKA010000029.1 GCA_022712735.1 Marinosulfonomonas sp.
GTGATCGCGTAACGGGCAAGGTCAAATGGACCGGCACCCGGGCTGACCTGCTGTTTGGCTCAAACTCGCAACTACGGGCCCAGGCAGAAGTCTATGCATGTGAAGATTCCCAGGAAAAATTCCTCAACGATTTCGTTGCAGCCTGGACCAAAGTCATGGAACTTGACCGTTACGATCTGGCCTGAGCGTAAGCGGGATATTCGGGAAACAATGTTGCGTCGCAAAACCCGCGGGTTTTGCGACAGCCGCCCTTTTTTCACAAAATCCGACTTAAAATTAAATTACGATTCTTGGCAGCGATCCCAGCCGGGATGCCTTTTGTGTACCGAAGCTTCATAAAATCTACAATGAATGAATGACGGTAAACCCACCCAGGCCAATAGTTGCAAAACCGATGACAGTTTGCAGGCTGTTATAGAGCCAGGTTATGCTGCGGGCTGCTCGTAACGGGACGGCTACAACCAATGAAAACAGGCCCATTCCGGCAATAGAGCCAATACCAAAAACAGCAATATAAACCAAACCTAGCCAGGGCGAACTGAGCGTTTGCAAAGTCAATAAAATCAGCGCTGCTGAACCTGCCATGCCGTGCATCAGGCCAACCAGAAATGCACGAACCGGAAAACCTTGTGGATGGGAATGGCGATGATGGGTTGCATTGTGTTTCTGTTTTTCTTCGCCCCTGTGTGAATGGGCATGGAAATGTGTGGCATTACCTTCGCCTTGAGTGTGTGTGTGAGTATGAAAATGAACCCGTTCGGCGATTAATCTTCTTAAAACATCTGCTCCCAAAAATATAAGCATCACCCCAACGGCAAGTTCAATTTTGCTGACGACCTGTTCGGGGACAATATTGGCGACAAACAGTACGATTGATCCGAAAAGAAACAAGGTGAGCGTATGGCCTACGCCCCAGGCCATTCCCTGCTGTATGCCTTTCCAGACAGAATTGGTTGTTGAGGTGAGTGAGGCAACAGCTGCAATATGGTCTGCTTCCACGGCATGGCGCATGCCAAGCAGGAAACCCAAGAGCAATATTGAAATCATGGGCTGGTTTCCGTCAGCAAAAGGCGGTTCGGTGGTATCGGCGTTATGTTTGGCAACCTTAAATCTGGAGCCTGGACCATGTGGGGGTATCTGATGGGTTTGCCCTTTCTTTCGGTAGCCGACAAAATAGCAACCTTTACAGATCCACCCAGATCAAACAAGACGGTACGGACCATGTTTCCGACATATCTGCACATTCACCACATCTCAGCTGTCGGCACCGGGGACACGATAACGGGCTGCTCCAATCGGGGTAAATTTTACTACATCCAAACATGAAGCGTGTAGCGATAGATCGTGCATGCAAAAAAAAATTGCAATTCTTGTTGCCATGTCATAAATAGAATGAACATTCGTTTTATAGAAGCCAATATTATGCGTACAAAAGATGAAGCTTTGCACAGGCGCCGGAAATCAGAGATTATGAATGCTGCGGCTCAATGCTTTGCAGCCAAAGGCATTCATCAGACCAATATGCAGGAAATTTGCGATACAGCAAAAATCAGCGCGGGCGCTCTTTATCGATATTACGACAGCAAGGATGCGATAATTCTTGCGCTGGCGGAAAGCGAGCGAGCTGCCAATGCGGAGTTGATTGCTCATCTTGTTGGTTCAAAAGATATTGTCGAGGGAATTTGTCAGGCGCTTCCTGAAATTCTGGATGTGTTGTGTGGTGAGCAATATGGCCGTTTGGCGATAGAAATAGGGGCAGAGGCAACCCGTAATCCGTCAATTGCAGCGGTGTTCGGGAAAAATGAAACAGAATTGCTTTCGGCCTTTGTTGAAACTTTGAGGCTTGGCCAGCAGCGTGGAACGGTCAACCCGGAACTTGATGCAGAAGGGGCAGCATTTACGATTCTTGCCATGCTTGATGGGGTTGTCGGGCGCTCAATGCTCAAAAACAGCCCTTCCCGAAAGCAAATTACCAGGTCGATGGAACATTTTATACGCCAGTCCCTGCGGGCTGAGTAGGGAGCTTGTGCGTGGCACTTCGTCGATTTCCCGGAAAAACAAAAATCTGGCTGTTGGTGGCGGGTGTTGTCGGACTGTTGTTTGCCAGTCTGGTTCTGGTTGTGGAGCAGGATGACATGACACGAGAAGAAATCAGTTTCTCCCATGCGGGGAATGTTCTCAAAGGTGTCCTTGTGTCATCGAACAAAAAGAGTGCATCAACCCCTTGTGTGATTTTTGTGCATGGCTCTGGTGATACACCACGGGACGCTTACGGCTATTACCGATCTTACTGGAAACGCTTTGCGGACAAGGGTTGGTGTTCCCTGGCATGGGACAAGCCGGGGGTCGGTGCATCTGAAGGTGATTGGCAGCTCCAGTCGATGGATGACCGCGCCCTGGAGGTTTCGGTCGCGGTGGATTTTTTGCGCAAGAGACCGGAAACAAAGACAGCGCCAATCGGCCTGATTGGTTTTAGTCAGGCCGGGTGGGTGATGCCAAAAGTTGTCAGGCTGCGTTCTGACATCGCCTTTGTCATTTCGGTTTCAGGGGCTATCGACTGGATGAAACAGGCCCGCTATTCCGGGGAAATACGTCTAAGGGCGGAAGGGTTTTCCAAACAGGAAATCACAGCGGTTAAGCGGTTTGGTGATCAGGTTGACAAAGCAATTAAATCGGCTGCACCGTATCAAACTTATCTCGATCTGATGGTGCATGCGCCAGATGGTGAAAGCGCTACCATGAGTGCCAGTTATTGGAAGTTTGTTCAGCGCAACTGGCGCTCCAATGTTCGCCAGGATCTGCGAAATATTGATGTGCCGGTGCTGGCGGTGTTTGGTAGCAACGATGCTTATGTGGACCCGCTGACCAGCGCCCGGGTTTATCGACAGGAGCTTGAATGCTCATCGGCGCCGTTTTTTGACGTCGTTACTTTTGACAAAGCTGATCATGCCCTGATGGTGAGTGATGAAATCAGGCCCATGCCGCAGGGGCTGGGTGCCTGGCTGTTGTTGCTCAGGATCTGGTTCAGCGGCGAGGTGATTTTCCCGGAAGGATATTTGGCAGCCCTCGAGAAATGGTTGGACCGGTTTGAGAACGCACCCATGAAGAAGACTTTTTCGGCGGGAAGGCAGTAATGGCAGGTCAAATTAAAATTACCAAAGGGTTTCCCGGGCATTTGCGCTCTTCGGCAGCTGAAATCTACTTTGATGCTTTTGAGCAAAAAGTTGGTTGGCTGCTGGGTGGAAAGGACATGGCCATTGCTTATATTGCGAGAATTATGGATCAAAACTTTGCCCTGAGCGCCATCAGTGATGAGGGTGGTGAAGAAAAACTGATCGGCATCGCCGGCTATAAAACGGCAGAGGGCACTTTCGTAGGCGGCGGGTTTTCAAATCTGGCGGCCAGCTTCGGATTTTTTTCCTCCCTGTGGCGGGGACCAATGCTGTGGCTGCTCGATCGGGATGTTGAGCCGGGTGTTTTGTTAATGGACGGCATTGCGGTTGCTGCCAGCCAACGGGGCAAAGGCACAGGTGCAAAACTGCTGGATGCCATTGCCTGCCACGCCAAAACCAGCGGCCATCAATATGTTCGCCTTGATGTCATAGACAACAATCCAAGAGCCAGGGCGCTTTATGAGCGACATGGCTTTGAGGCAAAAGACACCGACGAACTGGGGCTGCTCAAACATCTTTTTGGATTTTCCTCATCAACCCAAATGGTGTTGCGCGTATGACAACGTTACCTCACCTAACCACTTTAATTGAAAGCACTTTTCCATGATCCGATCTTTAAAAACCCTGTCTGCCGCTGCCTGTTTTTTGCTGTCTGGTACTTTTACCGCAACCTCTTTGGCTGCCGGAACAGACCTTGTTATCAAATTGCAGGGGGTGCACAATGCCCAGGGCAATGTCATTGGTGCTGTTTTTACCGATGCCCGCAGTTTCGAAAGCAATAACCTGAAGGGCGCGTTTGCCGCATTTCAGGTCAGGGCACGTCTCAAACCCACACAGATTACGCTGCACGACCTGCCAAAAGGGCCATATGCGATATTTTTGTTTCACGATGAAAACAGCAATGATGACCTTGATGTGTCATTTGGTAAGCCGAAAGAAGGTTTTGCCTTTAGCAACAATGCCGGGCGACAAGACAATCCGAATTTTCAGAATGCCAAAATCATATTGAGAAAACAGAAGTCACAAACTGTTTCAATCAGGATGATTTATTTGAAATAGGCAGAGACGAAAAGGCGTTGATGTTAGACACTGCTGCATAATTTTGAGAAGGACATCCACCTTGTTGAAGGCAATGCCCTACCTGAATTGATGGCCTACCTTATTTGAGTTCATCGGCTATTGCCGCCACAGCGGCGTTGGCAACTGCAATAGCCAATTGAAATGTAAGGATGCGGGCGATTGCAGGGGATGCAAAACTCACGGATTGCCGCGCAGTTTATAACGTTGAATTTTTCCTGTTGGAGTTTTGGGAAGATCCTCAACAAATTCAATCCAGTGTGGGTATTTCCATGCGCCAATTGATGCTTTTACATGCTCCTTCA
>JAFLKA010000030.1 GCA_022712735.1 Marinosulfonomonas sp.
TGACAATTTGACAGATTACCCCACAGCGTACCAATCATGTTTTCTTCGCTAATAATCAGGGATTTGACCCCTTTCATTTCAAGCTGGCCCAGCGCCGACCAGATCAGATCGCTGGAGCGTTTTACATGAAGTGTCTCTTCATTTGTCAAACGGTTTGACCTTTTTTCAAGGCCGGAAAATAATCCCGCGCGCGTCTGCTTTGGCCCCCAGAATTCGGTGCCGATTTCTTCCAGATTATCACGGTTCTCTTCCAGATACTTTTGAAGGGTCGTTGTGCCTGTACGGTGGGCTCCTAGGTGTAGCGTAACCTCCACGAGCTCGTTACTCCGCCATTAAGGGCAGCGCATGGTGCCCTGAAATCATCTTGCGGAATAATGCGCGGCTTGCCTTGGCAGCACAAACCGGCTGCACGGCAATACCCACGGGTGTTTGCCACGCCAGATCGTCCAATGTGCGTCCGCGCTGTTCTTTTTCTGCGCGCTTAGCCCACGCCACTTGCTTCTTGGTCATGGAAATGTCCTCTTTCCGCTTGCACCGGCCGCAGATGTATCCCTGCTGGTCCGCTGTCTGAATTTTCTACATAGGTCGCAATGCCGTCAGCGCCGCCGCGCAGCCATGCGATATCTTCGTCATATTGCGCTCGAAAACCTGCAATGTGATGGTCTCCAAAGGGCTGCCAACGGGTATTATCATCCGGTAAGGCCGCCGCGTGTGCCATATCGCCCCGATCAACCAGCGTCCGTCGCAGTTTTGCACAGCCGACGGACGCATTGTGCCAATCCCGCCGCCCGCGCATCCGGTCCGGCACCGCCCCGCCATTTAGCACCGCCAATTGGTGGTCGCCCTGACCTATCATTCCCTCAAACGGCCAAACCACCAGTTCAGCCGCAGGAAATACCGATGCAACCTCGCGGATAACGTCGCGCCATCGGCGCGGTTGCGTCACCAGTCGGTCCAGATCCTGAATGTCGGGCATCGCGCGGCCCCGTTCAACCATAAAGGCATAAACCGAGGCCCAGTATTTATCGTAAGACCGGATCGAGATCACCACCCGTTTGCACCCAAACCCGAAAGCCCCCGCAAACCGGTCCAGCCGTGCCCGCGCATCGGGATAGAGCCTGCCAACAGACAGGTTATCCCACATCGCACCGATCATGTTCTCTTCGCTGACAATCAGCGATTTCACGCCAGCAATCTCCAGCCGTGACTGCTCCATCCGGATCAGGCCGGACGCGCGTTCCCCGCGCAACACCGCTTCATGTGTAATATTGGCTGGGTTTTTGACCATACCGCTGAACAGCCCTGCACGTGTCCGGTTCGGTCCCCAGAATTCCGTGCCGATCCCGTTCAGATTATCACGGTTATTCTCCAGATATTTTTGAAGGGTCGTTGTGCCGGTGCGGTGGGCACCCAAATGCAGGATAACGTCCACGAAATGTACTACTCCGCCTGAAAAGGCAGCCCATGCCGCCCGAAAATGGTATTTAGGCCCCAACATTAGACCGACACCATGATCAGAGGATTAACAGCAACATTTTTTCGCAAGCAGACAATTTGCCCCTTCGCAACGCCTTGAAACATGCCTATATCAATCAGGTCAGGAGACCCGATGAAACAGCTTTTCGCCTTTGTTATTGCGGTATTTATTCCAAATCTCACCCTTGCCCAGACGCAAGAGGTTGTAGCACCGGATGAGCCCGTCACCGCGCCTATTACGGCCACAATTGATACAAATTTGAATGATTTTTTATGGGTTGCGCGCCCCGTCATTGTTTTTGCCGACTCGGCCCAAGACCCGCGGTTCAAGAAACAAATGGATTTGCTGGCCGAATTGCCCGATGAATTGGCCCTGCGCGACGTGGTCGTGATCACCGACACAGACCCAAGCGCCAAGACCCCGTTGCGCGAAAAACTGCGCCCGCGCGGGTTTATGCTGGTGCTGATTGGCAAGGACGGCACGATTTTGTTACGCAAACCGATCCCATGGACCGTGCGCGAACTGACGCGGTCAATCGACAAACTGCCCGCCCGCCAGCAGGAAATCCGCGACCGGCGGGTGCCGCCGAAATAGTCCCCTAATCCTGAAATTCCACCCGTTCCGGCACCCGACCAAACGCGATTTTCGCGCCGGTGTAGGGGGTCATGTTCACCGGCCGCTCGCCATACACCACCGTGTCTGATCCATAGCGCTGGTTCAACCCGTCCACCACCAGACACAGGCGTTCGCGCGCGGTCAACTCCCCCGGACCACGACGCGCCTCGAACAAATCCGCCGTGTGGTTGTGGCCCGATTGCAATCCGCCCAGCATCACCGCAACCGACACAGGACGCATAGGTGGGCGCACAGGGGCCAGCCGCGCCCAGAACCCACTGTAGTGGCTCAATAATTTGAACGTGTCCTGCGTCGCGTTGATCCGCGCCCCGTACGACAGGCGCCCCCGTTCGCGGCATTTCACCGACACATGCAGGTAGGTCGCAAAATACCGCCCGCGCCGCAGCCGCGTGGCCGCCTTGATCAACAGCCGCCGCGCCACCAGCCGCGCACCGTCCAGCGTGCGGTTTTCCGGCGATAAAACCTGCCCGTGCCCCAATGAGTGAGGCCGCGTCACCGGATCGGGAATATCCTCGCCCTGAAGTGCGCGGATGAACCGCTCGCCTTGCACGCTGCGCCATATCCGGCGCGCATGACGCGGGTCCAGCGCATAAAGCGCCACAACGGTTTCGATCCCCGCTGCCAACAGCCGTTTTTCCACGCCCCGACTGATCCCCGGCAGGTCGGTCAGACCAAGATGCGCGATTTTGTCGGGCATCGCTACGGGCAGTAACCACTGCAAACCCTCGGGTTTTTCCAGCTCGCCTGCTATTTTCGCCAGCAACCGGCTGCTGCCCAGCCCGATAGAGCAGCGCAATGCCACGCCGGCGCGCCGGTAAATCTGCACCCGCATCTGCTGCGCCAAATCCATCGCCCGTTCCAGCCCACGATCCGCCCCCGTCAAACGGCAGGAAAATTCGTCGACCGAATGCACCCCCTCTATTGGCAGCACGGTTTGCACCGCCGCCTTGATCCGGTGGTGATAATCGACATAGAGATCGTGTCGCGCTGCCCGAAACGTAATATCGGGGCACATCTGGCGCGCCTCGACCATGCGGGTGCCGGTGCGGATGCCCCGCGCCTTGGCCTCGTAACTGGCCGCGATACAGCACGCGCCTTCGTGCAGGGTGGTCACCACCCCGACAGGACGCCCGCGCAGGGACGCATCCACCTGCTGTTCGACGCTGGCGAAATAGCTGTTCATATCCAGATACAGCAGATCGACGTGCAAATTTTCCATCGTGGTCCGGTCCGGTTTGAGGGTTCAAACCGAATTTAGAACATAACGGGAACATTTGCACGTTCAAATTCATTCGAACTCCATAATCACATCGTCCACCGCCAGACTTTCGCCCGCCGCGACGTTCACCTTGGTCACCACAGTTTTCTTTTCGGCCCGCAAGATATTTTCCATCTTCATCGC
>JAFLKA010000464.1 GCA_022712735.1 Marinosulfonomonas sp.
CGTCCGCACCCGCCGCAGGCCCATCATGCGCATCCAGCACTATGCGCGACGGTGCCCAGACGCTTAACTTGCCTTGTTTCATCGCCCAGTCCAGCTCGGTCCGGCTGTCGACCACCACACAGCGCGGATCCCGACTGGCCAACATCCATGCGTTTTGTTCAATTTCCAGCAGATCAATACGGCGCTGGGTCGGGGCGTGTCCGGTTTGGGGCGGCGTGGTGTCCGGCAGGCCGACGCACAGGATCACGGGGGTATCCAGTTGCTCAAGCTGATCAATCCAGCGCGGCAATGTCGCACCAGTAATCGCTGCATTCTCCATATATGCAATAACAGGATGGAGCGGGGCCTCATCAGTCATATCGCCCACATCGCCATCACGACTGCGCACAATTTCAACACCCAAGGCACCAGGGCCGCGATCCAGTTTCTGGATCCGCACAAACACCCGCATCGCTTGTGGTTCATGTAAAATACGCGCCGCCACGCGGTCGGCCAGTGTTTCCAGCAGGTTCAGGCGTTCTGCCGCCAATTCATGCGCAATCGCCTCGGCCAAAGTGTCATAAGACAGGATGCGGTCCACATCGTCATCCAGCGGCACCCCAGCCGCGCCCACCTCGACCACCACATCGAATTGTAAACGCTGGGTGGTGCCGCGTTCGACCTGAAACGCGCCTATTTCAACTTCGGTGATGTGATCGCGCAGGGAAATACGGTCATTAAACCCGCAGCCACACGTGTCTTTCGCCCGCGCTTCGGGGTGATCAAAGGCAAGTTTGACGTCGTTTGTCATTGGAATTCCACTATCAGGCCGCGCTTTTAGTATGCTCGGCCTGTCTTAGCGGTAAAAGTAATGCCCGTCGATGCTTGCCGTGCGGGTAAAGGTTCTGCTCCAGCGTGGGCGAACTGTGTGGTTGTGGTAATAGGTGGCACCCACAGTCAAGTTGCGCGGTGCACCGTCCAGCAGGGCGCGGGCGATCTTGGCGACATTGCGATAGGCATCGGGTTCATGCACGACTTCAGGGTTGCCATCGCAAGTGTATGAAAACTGGCACCTGTTCCGCTTGCCGGTGCCCTGATTGACCACGCCACAGACGGAATTTGGAAACTTGCGGGATTTCACCCGGTTCAGGATGACTTCGGCCACCGCAACCTGCCCCTTTACGCTTTCGCCACGGGCCTCGAAATACAAAGCCTCGGACAGGCACAGCCAATCGGCCCCGCCGGTTGCGGTAGGTTGGCTGGCCACCCATTTGCGAGTGTAGCTGATGGCAGGAAGCGCGCGGTTTTCACCACGTTCAACCGGACGCAAGCTGACTGTCGGGGCCGATGTTATGGTCCGGATGCGTGCGACACTAACATTGCCAAGGGCGCGGCGCTCTTGCCCAAGCAGGCGAGTCAGCCGATCGCCAAGTGCGCTTTCCAGCCGCACAGTCGGGTCCGAAGACGTGCTGAGCGTGACATCCGCATAAGCCACACCTGTGGTGCCAGCAACAGCAAGCACACATACCCGAACCAACGTCCGGAAACGAATTAGACTAGATCGCATAACATTCTCACATCATTCTGTTTACACAGAGACCGAGCCCCCAGGCTGCGACCAGCGTTTGTGATAGCGCACTGGAACGCTAGAGTCTAGCCTGCGTGATAAATCGGCAACAGATTGGACTGTGGTGGTGGATTGTTTCCAAGCCAGATATAATGCATTACATGCTTAATTCCACATTACCTATTGTTTTAATTGAATTATATTCAATTTTTTTTGTCGCCAATCGCCAATTGGGCCGCTGCCAAACGTGCAACCGGCACGCGAAATGGCGAACAGGAAACATAGTCAAATCCGGCACTGCGACAAAATGCTATTGATTCGGGGTTGCCGCCGTGTTCACCGCAAATCGATAAAACCACATCTTTACGGGCGGTTCGGCCGCGTTCTGCACCTATAAGTAGCAATTCGCCCACGCCTTCGGTGTCCAGCATGTGAAACGGGTCTTCGGGGAAGACACCCTGCTGCACGTACTCCGACATGAACCGCCCCGCGTCATCGCGCGACAGACCATAGGTCATCTGGGTCAGGTCGTTGGTGCCAAAACTAAGAAAGGCCGCGTTTTGGGCGATATCACCGGCGCGAAGGGCGGCGCGCGGAGTTTCGACCATCACGCCAAGACGGTAATCAAAATCCTGCCCCTGCTCGATCCGAACCGCAGCCGCCACCGCATCAACGCGGGATTTCACCAGTTCGACCTCATGGGTGGCGCTGACCAGCGGGATCATGATTTCGGGCACCACGGGGGTGTCTTTGGTGCTGGCCTTGATCGTGGCCTCGAAAATTGCACGGGCCTGCATATCGTATATTTCCGGCACGGTGATGCCCAGCCGCACACCACGCATACCCAGCATCGGGTTATATTCGCGCAGCGTATCGACACGCCGCGTTACATCCGACAGCGGTAAACCCAGCGCCTCGGCCAATGCGCGCTGGCCTTCGCGGTTAGAGGGCAGGAATTCATGCAGCGGTGGGTCCAACAGCCGGATGCACACAGGTTTGCCCTGCATGATCCCGAACAGATCAACAAAATCCTCGCGTTGCATTGGCAATAACTGCTCCAGCGCCTCGGCACGGTCCTCGGAGGTATCGGCAAAGATCATTTCGCGCATCACCGTCAGGCGGTCCTGCTCAAAGAACATGTGCTCGGTGCGGCACAACCCAATGCCATGCGCATCAAATTTGCGGGCAATGCGGGCGTCAGCGGGGGTGTCGGCGTTTGCACGGATGCCGATATCGCAAGCCTCGCCCGCCCATTCCATCAATGTGGTAAACGCGCCATCAAGGGTGGGCTCCAGCATCGCCGATGCTCCCGCCAGCGCTTGACCGGAGGTGCCGTCAATGGTGATAACATCGCCTTCGGTGAAAATGCGGCCGTCCTCGCCCACAATCGTTTTTTCGCGGGAATCAAGCTCCATTCCCATCGCGCCAACCACACAAGGCAGCCCAAGACCCCGCGCAATAACTGCGGCGTGGCTGGTCATCCCACCCTTGACGGTCAAAACGGCCGCCGCCGCGTGCATACCGCGGATGTCTTCGGGCGTGGTTTCGCGGCGCACCAGAATACAGGCCTCGCCCCGCGCCGCACTTGCCTGTGCCTCGTTTGCGGTGAACACAATACGCCCGCTGGCAGCACCAGGGCTGGCGGCGATGCCTTGCTGGAACATGTCTCGTTCCCCGTCAGGGTCAATCTGCGGGTGCAGCAATTCGCTTAATGCCCGTGGCTCGATCCGCAGCAGGGCCTCATCGCGGCTGATGACACCATCCTCGGCCAGTGCCACGGCAATCCGCACAGCCGCGCGCGAGCGGCGCGGGATACGCACCGCATCAAGGATGCTCAGGCCGCCGTTGGTGATGGCAAACTCGATTTGCATCTCTTCGCGCAGCCTTTGGCGGCTAATGTCACCATGTTTCTTTAGGGCCGTCAGGCAATCGGGGCATATATCCTCGAGCGAGGGGCCGCGATCATCATGGATCAGATATATCGCGCCGTGGGCACCCAATAGCGCATCGCGCCCCTGACTCTGGCTAAGATAGCGGCCATTGATCTGGGGCAGCCCCGTCAACCCGTCGACAAACTGGATTACGCCTGATCCGCATTCGCCTTTGCCAATGCCCAGCGCCATTTCCTGCACGATCAGGCCCAGCCCCGCGTCCGCAGGCGCGCCCTTGGCTTGGCGCAACAGGCGGGCTGTCGTGCCCCCCCACGCGCGGGCCATCGAGCGCAGCACGTCGGACAGTTGCGCGGCAGGATTTTGCGGGAATTCGGCGTCGGTTTCGTCCTCGTAGGCGCGCAACATCTGAAGCAGCGCGTCATTGGTTGGCGCCTCCGGTAGTTCGAACATATCAGGGTCAAGCCGGGCGACATGCACGGCAAAGGACTGGATAAAACGCAAATACAGCGCGTTTGCGGCGGTTTCGTCCAACTCTTTGCTCAATGCTTTGTGGCGCGCCGTATTCATCCCGATGTTCAGGATTGATCCGGGCCCGCCCCAATCGGGGTCAAGCGAGCTGGGCCGCACCGAAACCAGACCTCCGTCACCGAAAAACTCCATCATCGCGTCGGTGTTTGCCGGATCACCCGCTGCAACTGCGTGCACCGCATCAAACGACAGGGCAAGGGTTTTGGGCACCGGCATATCCAGCCGGACCAGCCGTTGCAGGCATTTCGCCCGCCCGCCGTGGGTGTCATTGGCGATCGGCGCGGTCTGGGTGATTTCAGTGAACCCCGGGATATTGGTCTGCTTTTGCATGGTGGTTTCTTTCCCTGTTATGGGCACCATAGCGTTTGTGGGCGAGGTGGCAAAAAGATTCTATGCCTGCGGCGCGGATATTTAGGCAAAAAAGAAACGCACGTTAACCTTCGATTAAGGAGAGGTCAGCCACCGAGGTGCAGGTTTTGCGGATTTGTGACAGCAGGTTCAGCCGGTTGCGCCGCACGGTGGTGTTGTCGGTGTTGACTTGGACCTTGTCAAAAAAGGCATCAATGGGCCTGCGCAGGGTGGCCATTGCGGACATGGCGGCGGCGAAATCCTCGGTTTCAATGGCTGGCGTGATGGTAGCCTCGGCGGCCTCAAGCGCTTTGAACAGCGCACGTTCCTCGTCGGTTTCTGCAAACTTGATGTCTGCGCCGTAAGAATACTCCACCCCGTCTTTCTTTTCTTCTGCCATCAGGATGTTGCTGGCACGTTTTACCCCTTGCAGCAGGTTCTCGCCATCATCGGTTTTCAGGAACGCGTGCAAGGCATCTGCACGTTTGACCAGCAGGGTCAGGTCATCGGTTCCGGGCATGGCAAGGCAGGCGTCGATCACATCGTGGGTGATGCCGCGATCTTTAAGGTAGACCTTGAGGCGGTCATGGAAAAAGCCGAGCAGGTTGGACGACATGTCAGGCAGTTCGTCCTTCAAGGTTTGAACATCCTCGGGCGCTTCGCCGTCGAATTTATCCAGAACCGAGCGAATAGCGGCGCCAAACACCCCGTGATCGGCAATTTCATCCAATGTGTCCAACAGCAGTTCATGCCCGCCGGCCTGAATTTTATGGCGCAACAATTGGGCGTCGACAAAGCGGCCCAGACGCAGACGCACGTCATTCTCCAGCACCAGACGGATCACCCCAAGGGCTGCGCGGCGCAGGGCGAAGGGGTCTTTTGACCCTGTCGGTTTTTCGTCAATCGACCAGAACCCTGTCAGGGTGTCGATTTTGTCGGCCAATGCCACGGCAATCGAGACCGGCTCTTTCGGCACATCATCCGAGGGACCAAGCGGCGCGTAATGTTGCTCGCAGGCGTCGGCGACCTCTTGGGACATTTCAGCAGCCTCGGCATAATAACGCCCCATCAACCCCTGCAATTCAGGAAATTCATAGACCATTTCGCTGGACAGGTCCGCCTTGGCAACTTCGGCGGCTTGCACGGCCAATTTCGGGCTGGCCCCGACCATTGGTGCGATCTCGCGGGCCAGATATTTGATCCGCTTGATGCGGTCCGCTTGCGAACCCAGCTTGTTATGAAAGGTAACGTTGGACAGTTTCGCCCCCATATCGGCCAGCGGCACCCGCAGGTCGTTCTCCCAAAAGAATTTGGCGTCGGACAGCCGCGCAAACAGCACCTTCTGGTTGCCCGCAAGGATGGTTTTGCCGCCATCATTGGTTTCACGGTTGGCAACGGTGATGAATTTCTCGATCCGGTCGGTTTTCGGGTTTTTCACACTGAAAAACTTCTGATGTTCGCGCATCGAGGTTTGCAGCACTTCGGCGGGCAGGTCCATGAAGTCCTCGGCAATGTCGCCCATCAACACCACAGGCCATTCGACCAATCCGGCGACTTCCGAAAGCAGGGCGCGGTCCTCGACCACCTCAAGCCCCTGGGCAAACGCCTGATTGGTGGCATCGGCCCAGATATGGTCCACACGTTCTTCGGCGCTCAGAATCACATGGGCGGTTTTCAATTTACTCGCGTAGTCGTCAAACGACGCAACGCTAAAGCGTTCCATTCCCATAAACCGGTGCCCCTCGGTGCTGTCGCCCGATTTTATGCCGTCGATGTCCAGCGGCACGACAGTCGCACCAGCCTCATCAGACAGGATGCACAGAACCGAATGCAGCGGGCGCACCCAGCGCAATGTGCCAGCGCCCCAGCGCATGGATTTGGGCCACGGGAAATTGCGGATGGTTTTTTCCAGAACTTGCGCGATAATATCCGCCGCCGGACGGCCCGGTTTTTCGATCGCCGCAAAATAAACCTGCCCCTTTTTCTCGTCGCCCACTTCCAGATCATCCCGCGACACTCCTGCCCCGCGCAAGAACCCCTCGATCGCCTTGTCGGGCGCGTCCCCACGTGGGCCTTTGCGTTCCTCATGAATTGTTGGCGAGTTAGCCAACACCCCGTCCACGGACAACGTCAAACGGCGTGGCGTAGCGAACGCACCA
>JAFLKA010000031.1 GCA_022712735.1 Marinosulfonomonas sp.
TTGCCCGCGTAATCGCCACCGCCCTTGAACACGGCCCCCTGCATGGCGGCCAGAATGTCGCCCTCGAACGCGCCTGCATGGCTGGTTTGCAATGCCGCGTCCAACGCGTCGTCCGACAGGGCGGCGGCGCGGCGGTGCATGGTGATTTCGGCGGTGGATTTGACACGGCGCAAGCCACGGATCAGCTCACTTGCGTCGGTCAGGTCGGGCAGAGCGGCGCGCAACCGCTGACCGTTAAAATCGGTCAGCCCGACGGTTTGGGATTCATAACCGATCCGCCCGTCCGTCACGCCCAACCTTGCCAGCAGCCCCTTCAGGTCATTGGCCGGATTGGCCCCCTCGTATTCGGCCCAGATGTGGATATGATCGTCCGCCAGCGTTGATGTGTGCTGTGCCTGTCGCAGATCGGGCGCACGGGTCAGCAGGTGCAATTGACCATCTGCCGTCAACACAAGGCACTGAAACATGGCGAACCCGAAGGTGTCATAGCCGCAAATCCAGTAGTGGCTTTCAGGGGCGAACATCAGCAGCGCATCCAGACCTGCGTCGTTCAAGGCGCGTTTGGCGCTGGCCAGCCGTGCCACGTATTCATCAGCAGTAAAATGAAGTGGCATTGTTTAGCTCCTTGTTTACGTCAGCGAGCGCATCCCCCGCGTGATGCCTTCCAGTGTCATTGGCACCATTGTATCCTCGAATATCTCACGGATCATTGCAACCGAATGGGTGTATTGCCATTGCGCCTCGGGCAGCGGGTTGATCCAGATGTTTTGCTGCCATTGCTCGCGGGCACGTCGCAGCCATGTCTCGCCGGTTTCCTCGTTCCAATGCTCATTTGCGCCGCCGCGATAGGCGATTTCATAGGGCGACATCGAGGCGTCGCCAACAAAGATGCATTTGTAATCCGGCCCATAGGTGCGCAGAACCTCGGCGGTGGAAATCTGGTGGTTCCAGCGCCGTGCATTATCCTTCCAGACGCCTTCATACAGGCAGTTGTGAAAGTAATAATATTCCATGTGTTTGAACTCGGCCCGTGCCGCGGAAAACAGCTCCTCCACAATCTTGATGTGCGGATCCATTGATCCACCGACATCCAGAAACAGCAGGATTTTCACCGCATTGCGCCGCTCGGGGCGGGTTTTTACGTCTAGGTAGCCGTGTTCAGCCGTGGCGCGGATGGTGCCGTCCAGATCCAGTTCCTCGTGGGCCCCGTCACGGGCCCAGTTGCGCAGACGTTTCAGCGCCACCTTGATGTTGCGGGTGCCCAGCTCCACACTGTCATCCAGATTTCGGAAATCGCGCCGGTCCCAGACTTTGACGGCGCGCTGGTGGCGGGATTTGTCCTGTCCGATGCGCACGCCTTCGGGATTGTAGCCATAGGCCCCAAACGGCGAAGTGCCCGCGGTGCCGATCCATTTGCTGCCACCCTGATGGCGTTTCTCCTGCTCTTTCAGGCGCTCCTTCAGGGTCTCCATCAGCGCCTCAAACCCGCCTAGCGCTTCGATCTCGGCCTTTTCCTCAGGCGAAAGATGCTTTTCGGCCATCTTTTCCAGCCAGTCGGCGGGAATGTCGACGGCCTCAAGCACATCGTCCATTGTGATGTGCTCCAGCCCCTCGAAAGTGGCGGAAAATGCGCGGTCGAACCGGTCAAGGTGGCGCTCGTCCTTCACCATTGCGGTGCGGGCGAGGTAATAAAACCCCTCGACATCATAAGTGACCAGACCGCGCTTCATCCCCTCCAGAAAGGCGAGGAACTCGCGCATTGAAACCGGAACCGTGGCGCTGCGCAGGTTTTCAAAGAAACGCAGAAACATTGGCCTTACGCGCCGCGATTGCTAAAGATGGTGTAAAACAGCGCAACCAGCGCGAATATAATCGCATAGATCGCCACATATTGGGCGACATCAAACCAGTTGCCCTTTTTGCGCAACGCGGTGAAGGCCCCAAGGCCCGCGCCAAAGATTGCAGCAAAGTAAATGATCATAGCGACCTCATTGATTGCGGTTTGCGCGGCGGTAGTGCGGAAATTTCGGCAAGACGATTGCGCACGGCTTTGTCCGAACCAAAGCCATATCGCGCCCAACCCAGACTGTCGAGCCGCACTTCGTGCGCTTCCGAGGCGCGACCAACCATTTCCAGTGCTTCGGCCTTGATCATCAGCATTGTGGCCAACAGGGCCGCGTTTTTCGAGGCGGCAACTGTGGGCAGATTGGCGTTCACCAGCTTTAACGTTGCGTCACCTTCGCCTGCCGACAGGGTGAAAGCGGCCAGTTGCATGGCCACATGGGCGGCCTGTATCTGTGTTTCCTCGCGCCCCTTGTAGATGGCACCGGAATTCAGAAAAGCATGCAGCGCGGATTCGGTTTTAGTAGAGAGCGACAGGCGGCCAAGCGCATAGAGACTAAAGGCAAGGCGGGTGTCGTTCCAGCCGGAATTGCGCGCAATAGTGACAGCGGTGTTGGCGGCTTTGCGCCGCGCGGCGGGGTTGCCCTTTGGGCCAAGGGCGGACTCGATCGCGTCAACCCAGGCGCGTGATGTCGGGCTGGTCAGCGGGCGGCTGGCAACCTGCTGGCCATGCGGGTTCAGGCGGGCCAGAACGCGGGGCAGGGTGATTGCGGCCTGCGAACGGGTCATGCCGTTGCGCATTTCGGGCGCGTAATAGGTGCGCAGGATCAGCATATCAAATCCGGTCAGCACGGTTTGAAAGTTATCATCGTTGAACACGCTGTCGGGCAAACGGTACAGATCATTCAGTGGCCCAAGCGCTTGGGCCAGTTCTTCGTGCAAACAGTCGCGCACCTCTTGCGGGCTGACATCGCCGGGCAGGAAAATCGCGATTTGTTCACGTGATTTCAGGGTGGACCAGCTGACAGCCCCGCTGCGCCGCTGTTTGCGGTATTGGGCCCAGCTTGCGGTGCGCGGCACCACGAAACAGGCGGCTTGGGGCACAAGGCGTTGCAATTGGGCACGCGGGATCACCTCGATGGTGATGTTGGCGGACTGTGCGGGCCCAACGCGGCTGATTGGAATTCCAGCCTCGCGATTTAGGCGGGTTAGCAGCTGTTTCAGGTCAGGGCCAAGGCTGGCGGGGGGGCTGCCAGTGACGCGCACGGTGATCGGCCCCTCAAAGCGGGTCATGATGGGCAGGGTGCTACCGCTTTCCATTTTGAACGACAGATCCAGAAAATCGCGGGCGATTTCGGTATTGCTGCGACTGGGCGGGCTGACATAGGTGGTGGTAAAGCGTTTCATTGGCGGCAGTGCGCTGGCCGGCAGGGTTGCGCGGCGCTCGGTCATGGTATGGGCCTGCATACCCGGAGAGCAGGCGGCAATCGCAAGAATTGGGAGCAACAACAGATAACGCATAAATCTAGGGCCTTTGGTATTTGATAAACGGGGTTAGCACGCCGACTTTGTCATATAACATACGGCCTGCTTTGTTAAAATCCTGCGTAAGCCAGTAAACGGCGGGGGCGCCGGCGGCATCAGCGGCGGTGTAAACCCCGTTGATCAGGGCACGGCCAACGCCACGGCCACGCACATCAGGGTCGGCGTATAAGTCCTGAAGATAACAGGTGTTTTCGATTTTCCAGCCATGCCGGTGGAACAGGTAATGGGTCAGCCCGACCAGTTTTCCATCCAGTTCGGCGACCAGCCCGTTGAAATCCAGCGGATCATCCCCCAGCAGGCGGGCAAATGTGCTGATGTATACGTCCTCGGGCACCGTGGTTTCATAATACTCCAGATAGGCGCACCAAAGGCTGCGCCACTCGGCTTCGTCCTGCGCCGTTAGCGGGCGGATGGTTAGGTCTGGTTGCATGGCCATATCGGATTACTTAATTCCTTTTAATCACTTAGACGTTGTAACGGCTGCATAGGGGGCGTGCATAGCGTTTTTTTAGCAACAAAGCCCCAGAAGACCGTATTCGCCATCCTTGAAGTTGGCCCGATAGCCCCTTACATAGGCGTTAGGTGATTTCCGAGGACGCCGGACAATCACGATCCGTTTTGATGGAGATCAAGATGTTAAGATTATTAATTGCCGGTGCGACCCTGCTGGCCGCAAGCACATCCATTGCAAGCGCAATGGATTGTGTGTCTGATAATAAGTATACAGATGAATTTACGAACAACTGTGAATACGAGGTTGTTATCAGCTTCCGGACTGTTGGAGGTGGCTGCTTTATGCACGAAACTGCCAAATTCTCCCTAAAGTCAGGACTGACCGTTAGCCAACCCTTGCTGTCCGAAACTTGCGGTAATGTTGGCAATTTTAACGTCGAGTGGGTTGCCTGTAAAGCCGCAGAATATAACAGCGGCGCTTGCAAATTGTCGTTCTGAACCCTGTCTGCATTAAGCTTACCGCTGCCCTCGCGCCATAAACGCCAATCGTTCAAATAAATGCACGTCCTGCTCGTTTTTCAGCAGGGCGCCGTGCAGTTTGGGCAACGCATTCGCTCCGTCGCGTTTCAAATCCTCAGCCGATAAATCCTCGGCCAGCAGCAATTTCAGCCAGTCCAGCACCTCGCTGGTCGATGGCTTTTTCTTTAGCCCCGATGTTTCGCGCAGCTCGTAAAACTGGGTCAACGCCGTGGTCAGTAGCGCGTCTTTGATCCCCGGGTGGTGCACCTCGACGATTTTACGCATGGTGTCCATATCGGGAAACCGGATGTAGTGGAAAAAACAGCGGCGCAGGAATGCGTCGGGCAGTTCTTTTTCGTTGTTCGAGGTGATGATCACGATCGGGCGGATATCGGCCCGCACCACTTGGCCGGTCTCGTAAACATGGAATTCCATCTTATCCAGCTCTTGCAGCAGGTCATTGGGGAATTCGATGTCGGCCTTGTCAATTTCATCAATCAGCAGCACAGTTTTCTGCGTCGCCTCGAAGGCCTGCCACAGTTTGCCTTTGCGGATGTAGTTGGCCACATCGTGCACTTTTTCCTCGCCCAGCTGGCTGTCGCGCAAACGGCTAACGGCATCATATTCATACAATCCCTGTTGCGCGCGGGTGGTGGATTTAATGTGCCATTCAATCATTGGCAAATCCAGAGAATCGGCAATTTGGCGTGCCAGTTCGGTTTTGCCTGTGCCAGGCTCGCCCTTGACCAGCAAGGGGCGTTCCAGCGTGACGGCGGCGTTTACGGCCACAGACAGGTCTGCGGTGGCGATGTATGTATCTGTTGATGTGAATTTCATTGTATTTGCTTGGGCCTGTCTGGTTTGGTTCATGTAATACCTAGCTGTTTGATCACTTTGTATCAAGCGGATGAGAATGGGGCGTGACAACGGCGCGGGATTGGAATAGATGAGCCTCAGGTGAGGGTACCGGAGGTCTGATATGCGTGATGCGATGGCTGATGGATTGCAAGAGGGAGCAGGTATGAAAGCCGAAATTTTCTTGCCCGATGATTATAGTCCAGCAGAAGACGAGCCGTTCATGAACGACCGTCAGTTGGAGTATTTCCGGCGCAAATTAACCACGTGGAAAGAAGATATTGTTTCGGATGGCAAAGACACCATCGAAAATCTTCAGGACGGCACGCGCAACATTCCTGATGACGCGGATCGCGCATCCGAGGAAACCGACCGTGCGCTGGAATTGCGCACACGGGACCGCCAGCGCAAGCTGGTCAGTAAAATTGATCAGGCCCTGCGGCGGATTGACGAGGGCGAGTTTGGCTACTGTTCCAAAACCGGCGAGCCGATTTCGCTGAAGCGTCTGGATGCGCGCCCGATTGCCACCATGTCGCTAGAGGCACAAGAACGCCACGAGCGGCGTGAAAAAGTGCACCGCACCGACTAAACATAGGCGTAGATCAACGATTATGGTTGTGAACTAGAATATATAGGCATCGGAGCGGTTTCGCTTCGGTGCCTTTTTGATTTTGGAGTGGCTGATGGCTTTGGACGGACAAAAAATTTGTGTACTGGGTGCCGGAATTGGCGGCTTGGCAGCGGCCACGGCGCTGGCGCAGTGCGGTGCCAAGGTGACGGTGCTGGAGCAGGCCGAAGCGATCACCGAGGTTGGCGCAGGCCTACAGATCGGGCCAAACGGGTTTGCGGTGATGCGCGCACTTGGGGCGGGCGATGCATTGGCCGCGTGCTCGGTTCGCGCGCAAGGGGTTCGTTTGCTGAATGGCAGAAACAGCCAGCCGGTGTTCGGGCTGGATTTTCAGCGGTTCGCAGCGGATCAGGAATATTATTTCGTGCATCGCGCCGATCTGGTCGATGTGTTGGCCGATACGGCCCGCGCGGCAGGGGTAAAAATCCGGCTGTTGCAACAGGTTGACGATGTGACGCTGGCCGATGGCGGGGCACAGGTGCATATGGCGCTGGGGGATGTGCTAATGCCTGATGTTCTGATCGGCGCGGATGGGTTGCATTCAAATGTGCGGGTGGCCCTGAACGGGGTGCGCGAGCCGTTCTTTACCCGCCAAGTGGCGTGGCGCACGGTGATACCTGCTGTCGGGAACGAGCCGCCCGTGGCG
>JAFLKA010000507.1 GCA_022712735.1 Marinosulfonomonas sp.
GTAGGGTCAGGTTTTCAACATCAAGAAGGCGCGTCATTATTTGTGATCCGAATAAGGGTCGGCAGCATCGCGCAATCCGTCACCGACGAACACAAAGGCCAACACGAGAATGATAAAGAAAATCACCGGTATGAAATACCACTGATAATTCAGCAGAACATCCGCCGAGGTTACGTTTTGCAACATCACCCCGAGCGAATTTACCGGATCCTTTAGCCCCAGCCCGATAAAGCTAAGTGCGGTTTCTGACAGCACCATGTAAGGAAACGAGATCACCAGATCGACGATGATATAGCTGGTAAAGCTGGGCAACAGGTGGCGACGGATCACGTGGCGTGGTGTTGCCCCGCACAGTTGTGCCGCCAGCACATATTCCTGATTTCGTTCGGTCAACAGGTGCGTTCGTATTCGTCGGGCCAATGTGGGCCACCCGATCAGGCCCAACACCATCGAGATAAAGAAAAACCTCATCTCGGCGCTCCAGACATCGGGGATGAATGCGGCCAGCGCCATGAACAACGGAATACTGGGGATGGTGCGCACCGTGTCGGTGATCATCTGCAAGGCTGAATCAATCCAGCCGCCGTAATACCCAGCGACCCCGCCAATCGCCAAGGCCAGAACGAAGGCAATGAACACACCGATGGTCCCCACCGCCATAGATGTGTTGATCGCGGTTAGCGTTCGGGAATAGATATCCTTGCCGGTGGAATCCGTGCCAAAGATATGGATCATACCCTTGTCGACACCGAACAAATGCGTGTTGAAGGTGATGCCGAAATATTTATACGGAGACCCCTCGGTGAAAAATTCGACATACCTGCGCCCCTCAAGGCTGGTGTCGGTTTCGGTCACCCAGCGAAAGTTGGTTTTGATCGAGCGGGTCCGCTCGGTGGTATATATGAAGGGCCGCATCGAGCAGCCGTTATCATCGCAAAAGCTGGGAATTTGCGGGGCACCGTTCAGGTAATCCTTGTCGCGCCCGGCAATCGTCGGATCATAGGGCGTAAGAAACGGGGCGAAGATTCCTGACAAAACCAGGAAAATCAATACCCAGGCCCCTGCCAGCGCCGACTTGTTCTTTTTGAACCGTTGCCAGATCAGCTGATTTTGCGAGGCGGTAAAATACGCCTCTTTCAGTTTCTGGTCGGCATCTAAAGGTGTGTTTGTTTGATCGGTCATATCTATCACCCTACAATGCTGCGACGAACGCGCGGATCAGTGAGCGCCAGAATAATATCGGTAACAAAGTTGATTGTTACGATACTGGCAGTCAGCAAGAAGATAATCGCACCGGCAAGTTGTTGATCGTTTGAACGCGCCAAGGCTTCGATCAGCAGTGATCCGGCCTCGGTCAGGGTCAGGATCAACGCCACGATTGGAAGCTCGTTAAAGATACGGTTCAGATCAAAACCCAGCGAGTTGATGATCGGACTAAGCGCATGTCGCGCCGGATAGCGCATCAGTAATCGTCGCCCTGACACCCCGCGTGCCTGGGCTGCTGTCACATACAGCTTGCCAACTTCGTCCGACATCAGGGCCCGCACGGTTTGAATGGCAAATGCTGTGGCAGACCAGCCGAGGATAAAGACCGGAAGCCACGCATGGCCCAGAAAATCCATCACCCTGTCATAAGACCACGCCGCGTCCCGGAATTCTTTTGAAAATAACCCGGTTAAACTGTTGCCAAACACGATGGTGGAAAACAGCATGATCATCAGCGCCAGCAAGAAATTCGGCAGCGCCAGACCCAGATAGCTGACCAGACGCAAGCTGTTGTTCAAAACCGCGTTGCGTGATGTAGCAGCCAGAATGCCGACAGGAATTGCGATGGCATAGGCCAAGAGTAGAGCAGATAGACACAGCCCAAGGCTGAGCCAGAATTTCTGCCCCAAAAGCTGGCTGATGTTCAGGCGCAGGATACAGCTGTCACCAAATTCGCCCTGAAACGCATTCAGAATCCAGCTTGCCCAGCGTTGAACATAAGGTTGATCCAGTCCAAGGCGGACGCGTTCGGCCTGAATATCGGCTGGTGTGATCACCGCGCCTTGGGAGTTCTTGAAGGCCAGATACCGCTCGGCGCAATCACCGGGGACCAGCTCCATCAAGGTAAAAACAATGAATGAGACCAATATCAGCGTAAGGATCGCAAGCGCCGCACGGATCGTAACAAATTTAGAAAATTGTAGCATTGTAATGCTATTCCCCCTGAACCCTGATCAGCCATTCGGCTTTTTTTTAGATTGTGCTGTGGGCGAGTCAGACCCGCCCACAGCCGTTTTTGTCAGATCGACAGTATTATTCGTCCAGGAACCATTGGGTTGGACGATACGGATATGTCCGATAATACGCGTAGGACGCCGTATTGAACTCGGTAAAGTTCTTCAGGTCGTTGTTGTGATAGATCGGCGAGACTGCCTTCACAGTGCCGATGAACAACAGGCTATCGACCATGGTTTTCACCAGACGCGCCCCGATTTCATTGGACTCATCCGTGCCGACAATCGCGGCCTGAAACGCATTGATGTCATCCATCATGTCATAGACATACTGCGGTGGTTTCATACCTGTGGCACCATCGGTGTCGAGATATTCCCCCCAGCGGATACCGGAACGCAGGTTGAAGTAGTTATCGAACGGTGGCTGGAACAGTTCCGACACACCCAGAATAACCGCCAGCGGTTGGCTCTTGGAGTACATGGTCACATCAAGTGAGTTGGAAGATTGTGCCGAGCGGAATTCATCCGTCGTTACTTCTTTCACCGTGCTGTCGATGCCGACATCTTTCCAGTTTTGACCAACCAGTTCGACCAGTTTGATCGAAATGCCCTGTGTCGCCACCTGAAGGTTCAGAACCAGCGGATCACCATTTGGCAACTCCCGCATGCCGTCACCGTTGGTATCAACCATGCCGACTTCATCCAGCAGCTTGTTCGCCATATCAGGATCAAACTGGGCATAGCTTTGCTCGACTTCGTCGCTGATAAACGCAGGTGTTGGCGAGAAACCGGTATACTGCTGCGCGCGGCCCAAGCCAAAGAACGCAACCTCGTTGATTTCATCGCGGTTGATCGCCACAGACATCGCCTGACGGAACCGAAGGTCGCTAAATACTGCGCGCTTGGCTTCGTTATCCGATGTCACGTTGAACGCGAAAGTAGGCAGCGCAATTTCAGGTTTCAGCTCAACCGTAAAGTTGCCTTTTTCCTGACCTTCCAGCAGCATCGGTGCTGAATCAAGGTTCAGCGCCTGTGCTTTATAATCAACTTCCGAGTTGATCAGTTTCAGAAGGCGCACCTCGGCCTCACCAACAAACACCTCGTCTTGCTCGCTGATGTATGGCAGCTGGTTGCCCGCAGTATCAATCTGGAAGAAGTACGGATTGGCAACCAGATGGCGCCCCTCTGTCGACTCCGAAATGATGATGTGGCTTTCCAGTGTTGGCACTGTGCCCGCTGGCAGACCTGCAACCAGACCCGGGTTGTTCAGATACGGTGTTGCTGTATCCATCCAGTCCGAGTTGCCGTAATAGGCCGAAATCGCGGCATAGCCGTTTTCAAAGCCGACAGCCACTGCGTTCGCATCAGCATCTGCATTGATTTCTGGGTGGAACTGGCCAAGGAAATGCATCGGCTGGAAGCCCTGTGCATAATGGTTGGCAAAGTGAGACAACAGGCCAGGTTTTGGCGAAGGCAGATTAAACTGCACAGTTGTTTCATCGACAACCACAATTTCCATCGGCTCGCCACCAACAAGGACATAATCCTTTGGTTTTTCACGAACGTTGGAATCAAGCGCCAGATTGTCGTACCAGAATTTGACATCACGCGCACCGAACGGTGCACCATCCGACCACTTATGGCCTTCGCGCAAGAAGAATGTCAGCTGGGTGAAATCATCGTTCCACTCCCAAGCTTTAGCAACATTCGGCACGATTGTCGCCAGATCATCCGAGTAACGCACAAGGTTTACGTGGCGGATCGACATAAAGTCCGAAGTGCCGGATTCTGTTGCATTCGACAATGCATCCAGCGTGCCGCCGTATGTGCCAATGGCATCGTATGGGGCCAGAACCAGTGGTTCGCTTGGCAGGCGGTCCGCAATGGACGGCAGATCGCCATTGCCCAGAATGCGTGCATTCAAAGCATCGGAATCAGGGTTGGCCGCAAATTCTACGGTGCAATCGCCCAGTGACTGGAATTCTGCCAGCTCATATTGCTGCGGGAAAGCGCCAGCGCCAACCCCCATCATGTCCGCGACCGTAACCGCCGGACACGAAGCAGCAGTCGCCCCGCCCGCCAGCGCGATCAGCGCGACACCTGAGAATAATAGTGATTTCATTGTATTTCCTCTCCGTTGTGATTCTATTAATAACCGTCTCATTTTCATGTTCCGCAGGTACATATCAGTATTGTGATGCAACTGGTTTGCGCCTTTGTAGGCACTATGAAACGGGTAAAATTGTGCAATATTTTTGATAACCGCCAGCGTTTCTCCCCTAGTTTTTTTCGCCAGCCCAAAGCGATGGTTGCCCAGAAATAAATAAAAGACAAGCTTTTTGGCAGAATTGTCTGCAGAAACAATGGGCTCGGAATATTGCCCCGACCTGTTAATGGTCCACGTGGATTGGGCCATGACCAAACGGGGCATGCATTAAATGATGACATCATCCGGCAGTTTAGCCGCAAGCCGGAAACACACTGGTTTTCTTGACGGTGCCATAAACAAAACTGGTGTCGATAGAAGAAATGCCATTGATCGGATGGATTTTCCCCCTGATGAATGCCTCATAGGCATCCAGATCCGCCACCATAACCCGCAGTAAATAATCAGCGGGGCCTGTCATCAAATGGCACTCCAGCACCTCGCCCAACAACCGGATTCTCCGCTCGAAGTTGCTGACAACTTCTTTGGTGTGCGGGTTCAAATGGATGCGGATAAACACCATGACCGGCAGGCCATAGGCCTTGGCATCCACCTCGGCGCTGTAACCACGAATGGTGCCGCTTTCCTCAAGGATACGAAGGCGGCGCAGGCAGGGGGATGGTGACAGGTTAACCTTGCTGGCCAGCTCCTGATTTGTGATCCGCCCATTTTGTTGCAATGCGCGCAGGATTTGTCGGTCTTTTATATCCATAACCAGCCCTTTTGTAGCGTAATATGCTAATATCTCTACTATCGTTAGCAGAAATAGCAAGATAACACCCCAATGGAAAGGGTATCCTGTCCCCAAACAAAAAAGGATTCCCCTATGAAAAATACCCCCAAAGGCTTTGCCACCCGTGCCATCCATCACGCCTATGACTCACGCAAAAACGAAGGTGCCCTGACGCCGCCTCTACATCTGACCTCGACTTTTACATTCGAGACGGCTGAACAAGGCGGCGAAATATTTGCTGGCGAGCGCGAGGGGTATGTATATTCACGGACCAACAATCCGACGAACAATCTGCTGGAACAACGCATCGCAACTCTAGAAGGGGCCGAAGCAGGTATCGCTTTGGCGTCGGGCATAGGCGCGATCAGCTCGGTCATGTGGACGTTGCTTGAACCAGGTGACGAGATAATCACCGACCAGACATTATACGGCTGCACCTTTTCCTTTTTCAATCACGGGCTGGGGAAGTTCGGCATCACCGTCACCCACATTGATATGACCGACCCCGAGAACCTGAAAAAAGCAATTTCCGACAAAACCCGTGTGGTGTATTTTGAAACCCCGGCCAATCCGAACATGCGATTGGTGGACATCGCGGCGGTATCAGAAATTGCCCATACGCACGGCGCGTCCGTGGTGGTCGACAACACCTATTCCACCCCCTACATCACCCGCCCGATTGAACTGGGTGCCGATCTGGTGGTTCATTCCGCCACCAAATATCTGGGCGGCCACGGCGATGTGATTGCCGGTCTTGTGGCCGGCACGCAAGAACAGACCGACGAAATTCGCAGCTATGGCCTGAAGGATATGACAGGTGCGGCGATGGCCCCGTTTAATGCCATGCTGGTCATGCGCGGCCTAAAAACACTGACCCTGCGGATGGATCGTCACTGTGAAAACGCAATGGCTGTGGCGGAACTGCTGGAAGCCAGTGACGTGGTTGAGTCCGTTAATTATCCGGGGCTGACCAGTTTTCCACAGCACGAATTGGCCAAACAGCAGATGGCAGGCTTTGGCGGCATGATCTCGTTTGAATTGGCTGGCGGATACGAGGCCGG
>JAFLKA010000396.1 GCA_022712735.1 Marinosulfonomonas sp.
CAATGACAATCAAACCGCCGCTCTTGGCTTTGATCTGCCCCCGGGGACCGGTGACGCCTGGCAGGCTGTGCTTGCCGACGCCGAAGCCCTGCTAAACGGTGATCTGCTGATCGAATACTGGCGCATCTCGCCTGCTGGCGGCGTGAACGTCAAAAAAATGTTCATGAACCCGCCCGTCGTCGATATCGTCACTTGGGTCCAAGGCTTGGGCCTGCTGCCTTATCTTGAGCGCGGCCCGATTATAACAGAGGATAGCCTGAGCCAGTTTGAAGACATTACCGGCGGGAATGTTTTCATGATGTCCTTCCTGTTGAACTAGCGCCCTAAGATACCTTCCCGATACTTGCCAAGGCCCGCTGAACCAACCATTGGCTTAGCGGGTCAAAGCGGGACGCGCGACTAACCAATGCCATCGGGATCGGCGCAATAGGGAACGGCATCTCGACCCGTTTCAGGCCAAGTTGGGCCGCGGGCTTAGCCGCCAGATGCCCCATCGTGGAAAACAGCAAATCACTTTCAGCCACCATATGCAGTGCCCGTCTGGCCCCGTTGCCACCTGCACATGCCCATAGCTCGCCCATTCCTTTGCAGTTGGCTTTTGCGATACCGGATGATCCGGCGCTGCAAACGTTGCCCAAGTAACATTCCCCACCGGCTGCATCTCAAGCCCCGCCGACACCTTGTCTTTGTAAAAACCAAACGTTAGATTCAGATCGCGCTTGGCGTCCAGAACCGGGACGGATTGGAAGCGGTTGTGGAAGAATACGCAGGCCATGAGGCACACCATTCAATGCTGATCAAAATCCCATCGATGGGTGTGATGATCGGGCAGGATTTGTTTTATAACAACATGTTCCTTGTGGCGTCTGATCGTGAACGCTCAATCAAATGGCGCGCCCTGCTGGCCGAATTCGCAGCCGACGAGGCGCTCTATTACAAAACCCTGCTTGTCGGGCATGGCCAAAATGGCGACCCGTCCATTTTAGCGCAAGATATCGAATATCTTGACGCGCTCGAGGCTGCTTTGGCACAGAACCTGTCACTGGACGAGACCAAAGCGATCCTGCTTGCGCAGTTCCCTGAAAAAGGGGGCCAGTATTTCCTTGGCCTGTCTTTGCGCAACCTGTTTGACGGACACTAATCAGCAACAGATTTACACGCGGCAGAAACATTGGCGCGAATCAAATTAATGCTTTGTGATCACACTAACAATAAGTGTGATCACAAACGCTATTAATCACGATCTTTTCACCATAAAACTACGAAAAACCGTTTCTTTACCTACTTCCTTCATGCTTACTGCACTTGAACAGTAGACAATGATGGGACAAATCAGTGAACATTCATGAATACCAAGCCAAGGAACTTCTGCGCACCTATGGTGCCCCCGTTGCCGATGGCCGCGCCGTTCTAAAAGCCGAAGACGCCAAAACCGCTGCGGGCGCATTGGATGGCCCTGTCTGGGTGGTCAAGGCACAGATCCACGCAGGTGGCCGCGGCAAGGGTAAATTCGTCGAGGCTGATGCCGGAGATGCAGGCGGTGTGCGCATCACCAAATCGGTGTCCGAGGCCGCCGATGAGGCCCGCAAGATGCTGGGCCGCACATTGGTCACCCATCAAACCGGCCCCGCTGGCAAGCAGGTCAACCGCATCTATATCGAGGATGGCGCAGCGATTGACAAAGAATTCTACCTCGCCCTGCTGGTTGACCGTGGCTCGTCGCGCATTTCATTCGTCTGCTCGACCGAGGGCGGCATGGACATCGAGGAAGTCGCGGCCTCGACCCCTGAAAAAATCCTGTCGTTCAACGTCGACCCCGTCACCGGATACCAAGGCTTCCACGGCCGCCGCATTGCATTCGCGCTGGGGCTATCCGGCAAACAGGTCAAGCAATGCGTCGCGTTGATGGGCACCCTTTACAAACTGTTCACCGACAAAGACGCCGAGATGCTGGAAATCAACCCGCTGATCCTCTCCAATGACGGCGATCTGGTCTGTCTAGACGCAAAGATGGCATTTGATTCCAACGCCACCTACCGCCACGCAGACATCGCCGCGCTGCGCGACGAAACCGAGGAAGACGCCAAAGAACTGGCGGCCTCCAAGTTCGACCTGAACTATATCGCGCTGGACGGTGAAATCGGCTGCATGGTCAATGGTGCTGGGCTGGCGATGGCGACGATGGACATCATCAAGCTCTACGGCTCCTCCCCCGCCAATTTCCTTGACGTGGGCGGCGGCGCGACGACTGAAAAGGTCACCGAAGCGTTCAAAATCATCACCTCGGACCCGCAAGTGAAGGGCATCCTCGTCAACATCTTCGGCGGCATCATGCGCTGCGATGTAATCGCCGAGGGCGTGGTTTCAGCGGTGAAAGAAGTCGGTCTGAAAGTGCCGCTGGTGGTGCGTCTGGAAGGCACCAAGGTGGAAGAAGGCAAGGCGATCATCAACGGATCAGGGTTGGACGTGATTGCAGCGGATAATTTGAGCGATGCTGCGGAGAAGATTGTGAAGGCGGTGAAAGGGTAAATCCTGATCCCGAAAGCGCCACGGCGGGGGCAACCCCGCCCGCATTTTAAGGAAAGCATATTGAAACTCTCACTCTCCACC
>JAFLKA010000288.1 GCA_022712735.1 Marinosulfonomonas sp.
TATCGCTCAGCAACCGGTAAGAATACGTCTTGCCCGCCTTTTCAACCTCATCGCGGATATTGGTAATTTCCAGTGCCGCCGAAAGCGACTGTGGCGCTTTGACAAAGGTTCCGGATTTGCGATTACGTTCCAACAACCCCGCGCGTGTAAGCTGTGTCAGGGCCTTGTTCACCGTCATGCGCGAGCATCCGTATTCCTTGGCCATTTCGGTTTCAAAAGGTATTCGAAACCCCGGCGCCCACGCACCAGATACAATCTTGCTCTCGACGTCATGCAAAATCCGCAGATGTAATGATTGCGGCTCGGTTTTCTTTTGCTCTGGCACCGTTTCGATTTTGCTATCCATTCTCTAAGACGTAAGGCTTGTTTTCAACCGGGCGATCGCCGCTTGGTAGTTTGCAATAATCACGTCCCTTTTGATGTGCTGCCCACCCTGCACCAAATGGCGTCCAGCCGACCATGTATCGCTGATCACACTATCATCAGCCGCAAAGCAAAGCCCGTCAAAAATCTGATCAGGGCTCAAGCTGCAGAGATAGGGGTGCTGGCTGTTAATTGCCACCAGATCGGCCAGATACCCCGGCTTTATTTCTCCGGCCTTACGACCCAGTGCCTGCGCACCACCGGCGGCCGCACCCAGATACAGCGTCTTACCAACTGATCCAGTATCTTTGACCATCACGTTGCGCTGCAAATCCCGCAGCCGCTGGGAATATTCCAATGTGCGCAATTCCTCGGTCAGGGATATCCGCACGTTGGAATCCGACCCCAACCCAAATGCACCGCCCGCCGCCAAATAACCCGGCCCGTTAAACGGGCCATCACCAAGGTTGGCCTCGGTGATCGGGCACAGCCCCGCCACAGCACCGGATTTGGCAAGCGCGGTGGTTTCGGGGCCGGTCATATGGGTGGCGTGGATCAGGCACCAGTTGGACGTGACATTTTGATTATCCAGCAGCCATTCCACAGGGCGCGTGCCCAACCAGTCGATGATTTCAGCAACCTCTTTGGGTTGCTCTGCGATGTGAATATGGATCGGGCCACCGTCATTAGCCGCCGTGATTTGCGCCAACTCGTCCGGGGACGTGGCCCGTAGGGAATGGGGGGCAACGCCGACTTTGAAATCGGCGGGCAATGTTGTGGCCGCCGTTTTTGCCGCCTCTACAATCGCTGAAAATTCATCAACCGAATTGCCAAACCGCAACTGCCCGTGGCCCAGCTCAACCTGCCCCGCGCCGCCGTATGTATAAAGCACCGGCAGGTGGGTCAGGCCAATACCCGATTGCATGGCAGCCGCCATGATCCTGTGGGTTGTCTCAGCCGGATCGTCATACCGCATCCCGCCTAATTGATGATGCACATAGTGGAATTCCCCGACCGAAGCATAGCCCGATTCCAGCATTTCCATAAAAACCAGTCCGGCAATCGCCTCAACCTGTTCCGGTGTCAGATGGTCCAGAAATTGATACATCAGCCTGCGCCATGTCCAGAAACTGTCTTGGCCCGCTGCACGAAATTCGGTCATTCCGGCCATGGCGCGTTGAAAGCTGTGGCTATGCAGGTTGGCCAGTGCGGGCAGCAGGGTATCAACACGAATATCACCGGCGGCGGGTGTTGCCTGAATGTCGACAGTAAAGATAGCACCGTCCTTAATAGTCACCCGAACATCTGATTGCCAATCAGTTGACAGCCACGCGCGATTTGCAAAAATATTCATTCAGTCACCATATGTATAGACATAATAAAGATAGGAGATTAAAGCTGGTTTAGGCAACACGTAATTTGGAAACCTATGACTGATCACGGATATATCCTGACAAACGCGAACATTGCGACAATGGACCCGGACATTTCGGGACCATACGGCCTGTTGCAGCATGCTGATATTGTTGTTGAAAACGGGATTATCAGTTGGATAGATACCCACGCAGATAGACCCGTAAAATACAAATCCTTGCCGCAACACGATATGAACGGGCGACTGATCACCCCCGCATTGATCGATTGTCACACGCATATCGTTGCTGGCGGCAACCGTGCAAAAGAATTTGAGATGCGCCTGCAAGGGGCCAGCTATGAGGAAATAGCGCGGGCTGGTGGCGGAATTGTCTCGACGGTAAAGGCAACCCGCGCGGCCAGCGAGGCTAATCTTTTGGCAGATGCGCTGCCCCGCGTTGACGCGCTGATCGCCGAGGGAGTCAGCCTGATCGAGGTGAAATCCGGCTATGGTCTGGACGTTGAGACCGAGTTAAAAATGCTGCGCGTGGCACGGCGCATCAGCGATTTGCGCCCGATCCGGGTGCGCACAACATTTCTAGGGGCGCATGCGGTGCCTGCCGAATTTGGTGGCGATGCGGATGGTTATATCGATCAGGTTTGCTTACCCGCCCTGCGCGCCGCCCACGCCGAGGGGCTGGTGGATGCGGTCGACGGATTTTGCGAGGGCATTGCTTTTACACCACCCCAAATCGCGCGGGTTTTTGATGTAGCGGCTGAACTGGGCTTGCCCGTGAAACTGCACGCAGAACAACTCTCGAATTTGGGCGGGGCCAAAATGGCCGCCTCATACGGCGCCCTGTCGGCGGACCATATCGAGTATCTGGACGACAGCGGCGTGCAAGCGCTGGCCGCCGCCAAAACCGTCGCCGTCATTCTGCCCGGTGCCTTCTACACTTTGCGCGAGACCCAAAAGCCGCCGATTGACGCCCTGCGCAAGCACGGCGTTGCGATGGCTGTGGCCACCGATTGCAACCCCGGCTCCTCGCCAATTTCATCGTTACTGCTGTCGATGAACATGGCCTGCACCCTGTTTGGCATGACACCAGAGGAGGCACTGGCCGGCACCACCCGCAACGCAGCGCGCGCGTTAGGCATCGATGACAGCGGTATGATCAAAGCAGGTCTGCGGGCTGACCTTGCCGTCTGGAATGTCAAACATCCGTCCGAGTTGTCCTATCGCATTGGATTTAATTCACTTGAAACCCGAATATTCAAAGGTGCGCTATGAAACCGCTAACTTTGGTTCCCGGTGATGTTTCGCTGGAACAACTCGCCGATATTTTCTGGAACCAGACCAGTATCACGCTTGATCGCACGTGTCGTGCGTCGGTCGAACTGGCCGCCGAACGCATCGCGATTGCCGCGCGCGGGACGGTGCCTGTTTATGGCGTCAACACCGGTTTTGGCAAACTAGCCAGCATTAAAATTGCCCCAGAGGACGCCGCAACCCTGCAACGAAACCTGATCCTCAGCCATTGCTGCGGGGTCGGGGATGCCATTCCAACCCATATGGTTCGGCTGATGATGTCGCTGAAATTGCTGTCCTTTGGCCGCGGTGCGTCCGGTGTTGGCTGGGACCGGATTGAACTGCTGGAAACCATGCTGGACCGCGGCGTCACCCCCGTTATTCCGGCCCAGGGCTCGGTCGGGGCATCCGGTGATCTGGCCCCGCTGGCGCATATGACGGCGGTGCTGATCGGCGAAGGGCAGGCAGAATATGACGGGCGCGTTCTGTCGGGTTCCGAGGCGCTAAAGGCCGCTGGCCTGACCCCGATAACCCTTGGCCCCAAGGAAGGGCTGGCCTTTATCAACGGCACGCAATTCTCCACCGCATTCGCGCTGGCGGGGCTGTTTCAGGCGTGGCGCGCGGCGCAAAATGCGCTGGTGACGTCAGCCATGTCGACCGACGCGATCATGGGCTCAACCGCCCCGACCCAGCCCGCAATTCACGCCCTGCGCGGCCATCGCGGCCAAATCGAGGTGGCGGCGGCCATTCGCGGCCTGCTGGATGGATCAGTCATTCGCCAAAGCCATCTAAAGGACGACACCCGCGTCCAAGACCCCTACTGCATTCGCTGCCAGCCCCAAGTGACAGGTGCCGCGATGGATGTGTTGCGGCAAGCCGCCGCCACCCTTGAAATCGAGGCCAACGCCGCCACCGACAACCCGCTGGTGCTGATTGACGTGGATATGATCGTTTCAGGCGGTAATTTCCACGCCGAACCGGTGGGTTTTGCCGCCGATATGATCGCACTGGCACTGGCCGAAATCGGCGCCATCGCACAACGGCGCGTCGCACTGATGGTTGATCCGACCCTAAGCCACGATTTGCCGCCATTCCTAACCCCCAATCCCGGCCTGAATTCCGGCCTGATGATTGCCGAGGTCACCACCGCCGCCCTGATGTCTGAAAACAAACATCTGGCCAACCCCTGCGTGACCGACAGCACCCCGACCAGCGCCAATCAGGAAGACCACGTTTCGATGGCGGCCCACGGGGCGCGGCGCCTACAGCAGATGGTGAAAAACCTGAACTACATTTTAGGGGTGGAGCTGTTATGCGCCGCCCAAGGGATCGAGTTTCGCGCCCCGCTGGTAACCAGCCGCCCCTTGCAATCGGTGCTGGCGCGGCTACGGCAAGACGTGAAAACCATCGGTGACGACCGCTATCTTGCACCAGATCTAGAGGCCGCCAGCCAGCTCATGGCATCGGCCCAAATCCTGTCAGTGATCGACATTCCACTGCCGGACCTTGGCCAATGACGCCGGTCGTCACACAGCAGGGCGACAGCCCGATCATCCTTGGTCAGCCCCACGGCGGCACTTATGTGCCCGATGATCTGGCCGCACGGCTGAATGCGCGCGGCTATGGGCTGGATGACACAGACTGGCATATCACGCGGCTTTATGATGGCTTACTGCCCACAGCGACCGTGGTTCAGGCGACGTTCCACCGCTATGTGATTGACGCCAACCGTGACCCGCAAGGTGCCTCACTTTACCCCGGTCAAAACACCACCAACCTGTGCCCGCTTACGGATTTTGACGGCCAAGCAATCTGGCAAGACGGACAAAACCCGTCGGCAGATGAAATTGAAACCCGCCGCCGGACATTCCACGCCCCCTATCACGCGGCCCTTGCCACCCAAATTGAGCGGGTGAAACAACAACACGGGTTTGCCATCCTGTTTGACTGCCACTCGATCCGATCAAACATCCCGTTTCTGTTTGATGGCACCTTGCCAATATTCAGCATCGGCACCGATGACGGTAAAACCTGTGACCCGCTGATCGAACAAACCGCCCGCGACATCTGTGCCGCCACACCCGATTATGACCACGTGGTAAATGGCCGTTTCAAAGGCGGCTGGGCCACCCGCCACTATGGCAACCCACAGGTCGGCATCCATGCCATCCAGATGGAACTGGCCCAACGCGCCTATATGGATGAGGCCGCCCCTTGGACCTATCGCAATGATCTGGCCACAAATATCCGCCGCCCCCTGTCGCAAATTCTA
>JAFLKA010000032.1 GCA_022712735.1 Marinosulfonomonas sp.
AGGCGTGGGTCAGCAATCAGCGCACCGGTTTTGGCATCTCTCAGCGTCAATATAAATTTGATCGAATGGATGCCGCCAACCGTATAGCGGGCACGTTCGGTCAGGGAATGAAAGCGTTTGACCTCGATATCGACATAGATCGCTTGTGCGCCGTTCAGGTCTTTTACACCGTGCGTCATGCCCGTTTTAAAAATTACGGCGACCTGATCATGGCGGTCACCGTAAAAATCCTCGCGCCAGACGATATCGGCAGACGGCAAATAGATGTTAGCCTCGGATACGCTCAAGGTATCGGGCACAGATACGCGCACATCACGGACGTTAAATGTCGTAGCGGCGATGAACGTCTCAACAGATTTTGTGCTAACAAATGGCGCATTAATCGACTCGTTACGGCTTACCGGATTGGTTTTGGCACAAGCCGACAGGCCCAGTACCAATGTAGTAAGTAAGATGATTTTGATCGGTTTCATGTTCAATCCTCCAAGGCGCTTGCCTTCGTTCAATCGTGGGTACTCCCACATTTGCTCGGGATCAAATTGCCCTGAAATTGGGGCGTAATTATGATAAATTTTGTGCAATAAAGCGTTATTCTTGCGTCGAAATGGACGGGGTAGCCTGTTTTAATACTGCAAACGCGCCTTGCGACCACCGCGCCGTTTTGATTTTTCCGGGGTGGTCAAACCTTCAGTCAGCACCGTTGTCATAGGATGATCCGGCGCATCTTTGCCATAAAATGCCAGCAATTCCCTGATCTGCGCTTGCGTATCTGCCGTTTGCACAACCCCCAGCGCCCAGTCCAGAAATATGGACCGGCATTCGGGGGCCGAAATCCCGTCAATGCGATAGCTTTCTCGGATCAACCCTTTCGGGTCCAAATCATTTATTGTCATGTGCGCTTCCTTAGCGGTGATGTTACCGCTGAATGGGCGTGTTTAAAACATCTTCCACGACCATATGGGCGGCTTGCGCGACGGTATCAACCGTGGCCCTTAGCGCCTCAACGCTTTCCTCGCCCATTTCGCGCAGCACAAAGCTGCGTCCGCCCTCACCGATTTCGTCCATATCAAGTGCTGCTTCGGTCAACAGCTTGGCAGCCCCGCGCAGGCGCCAAAACGCATCATACGTCGTTTGCAGCGTTTCGCGCCCCGCATATGTTAACCACCCTGCCCGCACACCCGCCATCAGTTGGGCCGCAACATCATGCGCCACATCCCCCGCCAGCAGGGCCGCGGTTTGTGCCACCAGTTCGATATCCTGCATCCGGCCCGCCCCCAGCTTGGCCTCCCACATATCAATCGCCGGTTTTGCCTCGGCCAGACGCGCGCGCATATCGGCCACATCAGGCAGCACCAACGCGCCCTTGCCCTTGTCGATTATCAGCACAGATCGGAACGCCTCGATCGCCTCTCCAAGCGCTGTATTCCCCGCCACGGTCCGCGCTCGGGTTAGCGCCAGATGTTCCCACGTCCATGCTTCATCCTGTTGATAAGACTGGAAAGAGTGCAGCGATGTAGCCACCGGCCCTTGCCGCCCCGACGGACGAAGGCGCATATCAACCTCGTATAGCCGCCCCTCGGACATCGGGGCCGCAAGTGCAGTGACCAGCGCCTGTGTCAGCCGCGCATAATAGGGTCGCGCCAGCAGCGGGCGACGCCCGTCCGATCCTTCAACCCCGTCCGCTTCATAAATCACGATCAGGTCCAGATCAGACGTGGCATTCAACTGACCCGCGCCAAGTGACCCCATGCCCAACACCACAGCACCCTTGCCCGGCAACGCGCCGTGTTTGCTGGCAAAATGCTCAACAATCGGGGTCCACAGCGTAGCCACGCAGGCCTCGGCCAGATCACAATATTGCCGGCCCGCCTCTTGTGCATCAATCAAGCCGCGCAGATGGTGCACCCCGATCCTGAAATGCCATTCCTTTTTCCAGCGGCGCGCCGTATCCAGCTTGCGCTCGTAATCGTTGATCTGCGCCAATTGCCCTGTTAATTCCTGTTGCAACGCCGCCGTTTTAGGCCAATCGGCAAAAAATGCCCCACCCAGAACCGCATCCAGCACTTGGGAATTGCGCGACAGATGGCGGGCCAAGGCCGGTGCAGTGGCGCAAATGTCGATGATCAGATCGATCAGCGGCGGGTTTGCCTCGAACAGGGAAAACAGCTGCACCCCCGCGGGCAGGCCTGCCAAAAATCCGTCAAACTGCACCAAGGCCTCGCTTGGATGACCCGCCTTTTGCAACCGCGCCATGATGTCGGGGCGTAAGCGCTTAAAGATTGCCACGGCCCTGTCCGAGCGCATCGCAGGATAACTGGGCCAACGCGCAATGATCTCCTTGGCGCCATCGGATAACGGTGCGGTGTCGTCTTGCTTTGTGGTGCTCGGGGCAAAGAAGCCTTCGGTCAGTTCATGCACTTCGGTCAACTCGTCCATCAGACGGGTGCGCAGTTTGTTGGTGTCGCTCTGCCCAGTGAACTGGGCCAGCCGGTCGAACTCGTCCGCCTGTTTTGGCAGATCGTGCGTCTGGGCATCATTGA
>JAFLKA010000033.1 GCA_022712735.1 Marinosulfonomonas sp.
CCATTGCTCCATTGCGGTGGTGTAAACCTTGGACGGGTCGCAATGAAATTATCAAGGGCATAAGGGTCAAGCCCGACGTTCAGGAAGGGCACATACTGCATATGTGTCTCGACTAGGACCAGGCTGTCCCCGTGGCCCATAACCGGAATTTGACTGTCTACCTCAAGCAGCATTGTCGCTTGTGTCAAGTCTGGTTTGCCGTTGGTTCCATGCGACCATTGCAGGATGTGAACGCCATCGCTGTCATTAAACGGATCTTCGGTGTCGAATTGCACGAGGCTGACACGAACCCAAGTGGGGTTGGCACTGTCGGCCAGAAAGTCATAGACCGTATTTAGCCCGCCAATGTAATTCGGGCCAACAAACGGGTTTTCCCGCGAAATCATATCGCTGATTGTATACGCGGCCTTTAAGTTGACGCTACGGACGCGAAAGGCATCGAAATAGATGGCCATAGCCATGAGCGCCCAGATCAGAATCGGAAAGACGAGGACCGCCTCGGTCGTTGCTGTGCCGCCTTCATCGCGGGCAAACTTGCGGGCTTTATTCAGGATATATGACATTTCATACCTCATGACGGCTCATTCACGAAAGCCGAACTTGCGACCAGGGCGTAACCGCCCAACTCGTCTATTTCCAGACTTATACCTAGCCTGGTTGTCGGGAAAATTGGGTCGAAAACCGCACAGACACGTACCAGAACCATTTCATGTGCAATCCCCGGGTTCAGGGTGACAGCCGGATTGATGACTTCGTCGCGGTTTTTACAGGTCGTTTGCTCGGCAAGCGGGGTCCAGGTTGTTGTGCTGACAGGGCGCAGTTCGATCAACAGATTGGTCATACAGCTTGGAATAACGGCGGCCCGCTGACAGATCAATGTGCGCAATGCATCTTGCGTTGGGTTAACAAAGTGCCCCAGTCGCAAATCCCGAACTGTCAAATCAACAGCACGCTCCAGCATCACATGGCGGATTGTCAGGATGCCGATCTCGACGGCTGACAGGAATATCGCAATCAGCATCGGGAACCAGATTGCAAATTCGATTGTCGCGTTCCCGTCCTCCCGCTTGCGCAGGGACCGGAGCTTTGACAGGAAATGTTTTGCCAAATGTGTCAATGTGTCAACCTCAGGCTGTTCAGTTGCGCCGCGATCGAGGCGAATGCCTCGGAGATGTTAACGCCATCCACACGGAAGAAGTGGCCCGCAGATGTGGCGCAATTTGTAAGCTTGGTCGCGTTGCTGTCAGTCACTTCAAAGCCGATGGTGAAGATCAGAACTTCGTTGTTTTTTGCGGCGGAACAGATGTTATCCATACGCGTGTCTTTTGTACCTGAGCCCACATAGTCATAAACGCCATATCTCCAATAGTTATAGCTATAACCGGCGGGGTCCATCAGGTATTTGGCAATATAGCGCACGGTCGCATGGTCATACAGCTCCACATAGGACAGCTGTGTCATGCCGCTACGCGGGGTTGTGCTCCAGTATCCATTAGTGCTCTCTATGTAGGTGCGGAAATACTTTTTGGAATCCCAGCGGTTCGGATTGTAAATCGCATACCGGTCACGATTGCTGCTATCCACTTTATGCCAGACGTTTGACATGTTGTCAGCCGAGTTTGCGTAACCACCAGAAACTTCAGGCTCTAGATAATACTGGCTGGTGTTGGCGCCATCCGACATTAGCACGATAACTTTTAACGTGTTTGTCTCGGTGTATGAGAAGGGACGGCCTTCGAATTTAGCATCGACGTCGCCATCGGAAATCAGCGATGAAACCACTGATTGTGCGGATGGATCAAGCATTGCTGCGCCCCATTTTAGGCCAATATCTGCAGAAGTATTGCCAGATGCTACGAAATCCTCGACGTAGTTTTTCAGCTCTACGTTGTCTCCTGACAATGGCATAATTGCACGTTCCACATTCGGCGGGCAGGGTCTACGCTTCCAATTGACCGGTTTAGTCCAGTAATAAGTACTCCAAGGTGCGAAATGCCCTGTACGCTGCAATGCGTCCCCAGTTGACAATGCGGCTGTATCAAAATCTGAACCTTCAAAGTCGACACAATGGGAATAGTTATGTTCGGATGAAACATTATATTTTGACAGCAGGTTTTCACCAACATTGACCTGAGTTGAAAAGGGGATGATCGAGATCGAATAGGTGTCATCCTCGGGTTGGTTCAACAACAACGTATCAACAAATTCGTTGGCGGCCTCTTTGAGGTCATACAATTTGGAATGACCGGAAGCAGAACCCCACCCCATCGAGCCGGAAACATCCAGCACTAAAGAAATCTCGACTTTTTCAACCCCATCCACAGCGGTCCCTGCTGCTGATGTAAAAAGTGTGTCCAGGCCACCGGAATCTGCTTGTTGCAACAGATTTCTGAACGCGTGACTCATAAAGATAGTTTCAATTTTGGGAGTTTGGCCTTCGGGATATGCGGCTGATACTTTGCGATAGTTTAACGATGCATCAACGGTGGCCACTGGCGCTAGCCCAGCCATGCCGGATTTGGCGAAATAGTCGTCAAACACCTCTTGGGCGGGGACGGTTTGTTTCAGGCTGGCGGCTGCCAAAAGGGCGCGGTCAGTTGTATACTGGATTTTTGTGCGCTGATATTCGGAACGCATGATATCCACGGCGATGCCGCCAACGACCAACGTGATAATGAAAATATACAGGGAAAAGATAATCAACGACCCGTCTTCGTCCTTGCGGAATTTACCCAGCTTCTGGCGCACGGCTGATTTAAAGCCAGTTGCATGCTTGGGTGTTTCCTCATGTGCCTCATTAAGAGTGCTGATAATATCTTGCGTCATAACTCGCCCTTTCCTGAACACCAATTCATATGGTGCCCCCCTTACGCACGCACAAAGCATGCCAGCGCATATAGACGGGCGGATGTGGCGAAAATGGGGCGGGATTTGGCCGAAAAGGGACAATTTCGCACCATTTCAATGATTGTACTGCCATTTGCGGCTGTATTGTTGCCGAACCGGATATATTTCATCAGTTTTGCTCATAATTGTTTATGCGGCCTGTTTTTTCACTCCAAGCAAACACTGGATAAATAAAAGCGTGAATTTGATTCGAGAAAGCGGGTGTATTGTTAACCAAACGGGCCTAGGCTCCGATTATTGCTGAAGGCGCGCGATTCTGCCGCACTTTGTTTATGGAGAGCAAAATGTCTGCAAAGAATGAACCCAGTTTCCGAGAATCCGTGGATATGATGTTTAACCGTGCGGTTGCATTGATGGATCTGGCCCCAGGGCTGGAGGAAAAAATACGTGTTGTGAATGCAACCTATACCGTGCGGTTTGGTGTGCGGCTGCGTGGCGAGATCAAAACATTCACCGGCTACAGATCGGTCCATTCCGAACATATGGAACCGGTCAAGGGCGGTATCCGGTTCTCGCTCGGGGTTAACCAAGACGAGGTCGAGGCGCTGGGCGCTTTGATGACCTATAAATGTGCGCTGGTCGAGGCGCCATTTGGTGGCTCCAAGGGTGGTTTGCGGATTGATCCGCGTGAATATAACGCTACGGAAATGGAACTGATCACGCGGCGTTTTGCTTATGAATTGATCAAGCGAGACCTGATCAACCCGTCCCAGAACGTGCCGGCCCCCGATATGGGCACTGGCGAACGTGAAATGGCGTGGATTGCCGATCAATATGCGCGGATGAACACCACCGATATCAATGCCAAGGCTTGTGTAACCGGCAAACCGCAGCATGCTGGCGGTATTGCGGGCAGAGTCGAGGCCACCGGACGTGGCGTGCAATATGCGCTGCGCGAGTTTTTCCGCCACCCCGAGGATATTGCCAAGGCTGGGCTGGATGGCACGCTAAAAGGTAAACGCATTATTGTGCAGGGGCTGGGCAATGTGGGCTATCACGCGGCCAAATTCCTTAGTCAGGAAGATGGTTCCATCATTACCGGTATTATTGAACGTGACGGATCGCTTTATGATCCGGACGGGCTGGATGTTGAGGCGATTCATAAATGGCTGGCCAAGCATGGTGGCTTGGCGGGCTATATGGACACGCATTTTGACAGCGATGGCGCAAAGCTGCTGGAAGCTGAATGCGATATCCTGATCCCGGCGGCGCTGGAAGCGGTGATCAACATGACAAATGCCGCCCGCATTAAGGCCCCGTTGATTATCGAGGCGGCGAACGGGCCGGTGACGGCGGGGGCCGATGAAGTCCTGCGCGAAAAGGGCATTGTGATTATCCCCGATATGTATGCCAACGCGGGCGGGGTGACTGTATCCTACTTTGAATGGGTGAAAAACCTGAGCCACATCCGGTTTGGCCGGATGCAGCGCCGTCAGGAAGAGGGGCGCCACCAATTGGTGGTGGACGAGTTGGAACGGTTGGACCGTTATCTGGGCGATGCCTGGACAATGTCGCCCGATTTCAAGAAGAATTACCTGCGTGGTGCGGATGAATTGGAACTGGTACGCTCGGGTCTGGATGACACTATGCGCGGGGCCTACCAATCCATGCGCGAAATCTGGCACGGGCGCGATGATGTCGAGGATTTACGCACCGCAGCCTTTATCGTGGCGATCGGTCGTGTGGCAAAATCCTATGAGGCCAAGGGGCTGTAGGTCGCCAGCAAACAAAACAATGTCGGGAAGCGGCATACTTTTTGCGGCTTCCCATTGAATATTCTCTCAGGAATTGGTTTTGTAGGGTCACTATGATTTTGGGGCCGAATTGGGAGATGATATGCGGTTTTCTGGCTGGCAGGTATTGCGCCAAGGTTTGAGTGGTAACAAAGGGTGGACGCCGCAATGGCGTAACCCTGAGCCCAAACCCGAATATGACATCATTATCATTGGCGGTGGCGGTCATGGCCTGTCGACAGCATATTATCTGGCCAAGGAACACGGGCTGAAAAATATTGCCGTTCTGGAAAAAGGCTATCTGGGAGGCGGCAACGTCGGGCGCAACACCACGATTGTGCGGGCCGATTATTCGCAACCGGGCAACAGTGAATTTTACAGCCATTCCCTGAAATTGTGGGAGGGGCTGGAGGCCGACCTGAATTATAACGTCATGCATTCCCAGCGCGGCGTTATCCGGTTGTTCCACTCAGATGCACAGCGCGATAATGCTGTGCGGGCTGGCAATGCGATGATCAATCAGGGCGACGATTCGATCCTGCTGGACCGTGATGCGGTGCGCAAAATGCTGCCCTATCTGGATTATGACAACGCCAGATTTCCGATTTATGGCGGCACGCTGCACCCGCGCGGTGGCACGGCACGCCATGATGCGGTGGCGTGGGGCTATGCGCGCGGCGCGGACCAGCGCGGTGTTGATCTGATCCAGAACTGCGAAGTCACCGGCATAGACATTGAAAACGGCCACGTGCGCGGGGTGCAAACCACACGCGGCGCGATCCGCGCCAAAAAGGTGGCAATGGTGGTGGCTGGGCGCTCTAGCCAAGTGGCGGCGATGGCCGGTATGCGCCTGCCGATCGAGAGCCATGTTTTGCAAGCCTTTGTCACCGAGGGGCTAAAACCGGTGATCGACAATGTGATCAGCTTTGGCATGGGGCACTTTTATATCAGCCAATCCGACAAGGGTGGATTGGTGTTTGGCGGCGATCTGGATTTCTATGCCTCATATGCGCAACGCGGTGGGTTGCACCGCAAGGAACAGGTGATGCAGGCGGCAATGACCCTGATGCCGATGATCGGCAAATCCCGCGTGCTGCGCTCGTGGGGCGGGATCATGGATATGTCGCCGGATGGCTCGCCCATCATCGACAAAACCCATATTGACGGTCTGTATCTGAATGCGGGCTGGTGTTACGGCGGCTTCAAGGCTGTGCCGGGATCGGGCTATTCATTCGCGCATTTGCTGGCGACGGGCAACCACCATGAGCCCGCAGCGCGGTATCAACTGGGACGGTTTGAAACCGGCCATTTGCTGGACGAGGAGGGAACAGGTGCGCAACATAACCTACATTAAGACCTTGGCGCTGTGCGCCGTAATGGCATTGCCCGCCAATGCGCAATCTGCCCCGCCGACGGGCTGTTACGTGCGTGATTATTCATTAGAACATCTGGCAAGGAACCCAAATCAGGTGGTGGACCGGATCAGTGTCAGTTTCCGGCAGAACGCGGGCGACAGGGTTGCGCAAATGTCGGTGCTGACAGCGGATCAGGGGCACGCGGGTGCTGATGGCCATGGTGGGCAGTTGTTTGCGCAATACCTCTATTGTTTTGCGGGCAGTGGTGGGTCCAAAAACTGGACCTGTAGCGTGGAATGTGACGGCGGGAGCATGGAAATCACCCGTGACGATGGCAAAATACTGGAATTCAGGACCAACTATCTGCTGGTTGGTGATGCGGGTGAATGCGGTGGCGCCGTCGATCTGGCTGAGGCGGTGGACCAAATGGTGACCTATAGATTAACCCGTGTGGCTGACAGCCAATGCGTGATTAAATAACAGACCAAAGGGTGCGAGAATATGCGGATCAAATGCCCCCTGTGCGGGGAACGCGACAGACGCGAATTTTATTATCAGGGCGATGCGATTGCTTTGAGGCGTCCCGATGCGGATGCGGGGCCGGACGCGTGGGATGATTACTTGCACAACCGCGATAATCCGGCGGGCGTGACCCGTGATTTGTGGCATCACGAGGCTGGCTGTGGCGCGTGGCTGGTGGTGACGCGCAACACGGTGACACACGCGGTTTTGGCGGTGAAGCTGGCAAGCGATGAGGCAAGCGCATGAGGGTTGAAGACAAAGGTCTGGTTGACCGCAGCACAACGGTGCCGTTTTCATTCGATGGTAAACGCTACCATGGCCATGCCGGCGACACGCTGGCGTCTGCCCTGTTGGCCAACGGGGTGCGGATGGTGGCGCGCTCGTTCAAATACCACCGCCCGCGCGGGGTTCTGACGGCTGGGTCAGAGGAACCGAATGCGCTGGTCACCACAGGGCAGGGGGCAGCGGCCACGCCGAATGTGCGGGCTACAACGCAGGAAATTTTCACCGGGCTTGAGGCGGTGAGCCAGAACCGCTGGCCGTCGCTAAATCTGGATTTGATGGGGGTGAATGACGCCTTTTCGCAGTTCCTGTCAGCCGGATTTTATTACAAAACCTTCATGTGGCCAAAATCATTTTGGGAGCGTGTGTATGAGCCGATCATCCGCCGCTCTGCCGGTCTGGGCGCCTTAAGTGGTCTGGCCGATGTGGCGCGTTACGATCAGGCTTTTGCCCATTGTGATCTGCTGGTGATAGGCGCCGGGCCTGCGGGGCTGATGGCGGCCCTGACGGCGGCGCGTGCGGGGGCCGATGTGATATTGGCCGATGAAGACGCGCGTATGGGCGGGCGATTGCTGGCCGAAAATGAGCCGCTGGATGGTGAGGCGGCACA
>JAFLKA010000432.1 GCA_022712735.1 Marinosulfonomonas sp.
GGCAACCTCGGCGATCAGGGCCTCGATCTGGGGCGGGTAGTTATGCTGAGACAGCACGTTTTCAAGCACACCATCCAGACGGGCGACGCGACCACGGATATTGGCGCGGTCAAGTTGAAAGGGCAGCACCGTGTCGTCCCATGTGATCTGTGAAGTCTGTGTCATCGAGTCTATCCTTACGCGTTCATTCCGGCATAGCGCGACTAATTGAGCAGGGCAACCAAACGAATGTGGTTGATATTGTGCGCTGCCGGATTCACAACAGATGGGTATTCATAGGGTGGATGATAAGATGATCCGGCGATTTGGCGAATCCGTAGTGGCAGGCAAGCGGTATCAGATACGAGCAGGCGCATATGCGGTGTTGCCGTTGGGGGGCAATTTATTGCTAACCCATCAGGCCGAACCAACGCCGGAGTTTCAATTGCCCGGAGGCGGGATTGACCCGGGGGAATCGCCGCTACATGCGCTGCACCGCGAGGTGATGGAGGAAACTGGCTGGAGGATTGCAGCGCCCCGCAAGCTGGGCGTGTTTCGCCGGTTCACCTATATGCCGGAATACGATCTTTGGGCGGAAAAGCTGTGCCATATTTATACAGCGCGACCCGTTCGCGCGTTAGGGCCACCAACCGAGCATGGGCATACAGCCGTCTGGATGGGAGCACATGATGCTGCACACCGGTTGGCAAACGAGGGTGATCAGTTTTTTGTCCGCAGCTTGTTTGGTTAGTTCGGCCCACTGAATTCCAGCAAGATGGCCGAAATGTCATCGGAAAATTCCTGATCACCGGAATAGGCATTCAAATCCCACATCAGGGTCTCTAGAAATTGGCTGCCGTAAATGGTGGCGTTACGTTTCATCAGGTCCACAACGCCATCTTCGTCCAGCATATCACCATCCTGCCCCGGACATTCGGTGATGCCGTCAGACATAATAAGCAGCCTGTCACCAGTATTTAGAGTAATGTCGAAATCCTCATACTCAGCACCAGGTACCAATCCCACGGGCAAACCGCCCTGACCACAGAATTCAACCGTACCGTCCGCACGCTGAATGGCCGGATGCGGATGGCCCGCTTGGGATGCGACGACCGCACCAGTGGTTAGATCCAAGTGGGCCAACAGCAAGGTAAAATAATGTTCGGTATCCATTTCCTCAAGCACAACGCGGTTCAGTTGATCAACCACAAGCGCCGGACTGCGGGCAGCGTAACTGCCATCATCACACTGGATTAACGCCAGATTTTGATCCGGTGTTGAGCCGGACAAGAATCCAGCCAGCCGCGCCGTCATCAAAGCCGAGGTAATACCGTGACCAGACACATCAATCGAAAATAGCCCGATCTGCGTTTCGTTAATGGGAAAGAATCCAACAAGATCACCACCGACGTGACCGCAGGGGCGCAATAATAGCGACACTTCTGCCGCGCCAAAATTGCGATACCGTTCTTTGACCAAAGATTGTTGTAACTTTTTCGCCTCGATCAAATCACGGTCAATCGTATCATACAGGCATTTGATTTCAGCAAGCGCATCGGTGACGATACAGTTTTTCTCGGTCAGTTCCCGCTCCATCTGTTGGATGCGTTCACCCGCGCGGATACGGGCGCGCAATTCACTGGCGTTGACAGGTTTGGTTAGAAAATCATCGGCACCCACATCCAGCCCATGCGCCACCTCGTCTTTTTCGCTTTTGGAGGTGAGCAGGATGAAATACCCGTAACTATCCCGCTTTAATTGACGGAAGGCCTTGCAAAATTCCAGGCCATTCATCCCTGGCATCATCCAGTCACTCAGGATCAGATCAAGCGGTTCGCGCTGACATATTTCCAGCGCAGCCTGACCTGAATCGGCCTCGAGCACCTCGTATCCCCAACGCTTGAGCGAAGAACTAAGAATGCGGCGTTGAACACGACTATCGTCAACAACCAAAACTCGTTTAGTTGATTCCACCGGCGCATCATCGGCACCGGATTGCTGTATGTTTATCGCGGCGATTGATTGCGCCATTTCTATTGTCCCCAAACAGGAATTCCCCCGTTTCTGGCAGCAAGCCTTTAAGATGGTGTGAATGTTAAAATTAAGGAGATTTTGTGGGTGATCGTTACAGACCATTAAACACCGCTGGTTATTAAGGAGCGGTGTGGGGGCGCTGGCAAATTGTTAGGAGTGGGTGATGATAAACTGGGATCGGGTGAACGAATTACGTGACGAGGTTGGCATTGAGGATTTCCAAGAGGTGATCGTGATGTTCCTCGAGGAGGTCGAAGATACAATGGTGCGGATGATCGCCGTGCCAAATCTGGCCGCTCTCGAGGAAGACATGCATTTCCTGAAAGGCAGCGCGTTGAACCTTGGGTTCGCACATTTTAGCGACCTGTGTCAGGCCGGTGAAAAGGCCGCTGGAAACGGGCAGGCCGAAATGGTTTGTCTGGATGATATTTTCGAATCCTACGCGGCATCAAAAACAGCATTCAGAGAACGATTTGGCTGTATGAAGGCGGCCTAGATAATAAACTCGGCGACGGTTTCATCGTTGGTGATATCACTGAATGTAAAACCGGCATCATCAATCTTGCGAACCAATACATCGAAATTTTTCGCATCTCTGGTTTCAATCCCGATCAGCACTGAACCGAAATTTCGTGCCGATTTTTTCAGGTATTCAAAGCGGGCAATATTATCGTCAGGGCCAAGGATGGACAGAAAATCCTTTAGGGCACCGGGGCGTTGGGGTAGACGCAAAATGAAATATTTTTTCAGGCCCAGATGGCGCTGCGCACGTTCTTTTACCTCGGGTAAACGCTCAAAATCAAAGTTGCCGCCAGAGGTGACACAGACCACGGTTTTACCTTTGATTTGATCAGCAAGGTCCGGCAGCGCATCAACGGATAGAGCGCCCGCAGGTTCCAGCACCACACCTTCGACATTCAGCATCTCGATGATGGTGGTGCAAATCCTGTCTTCTGGGGCCAGCAGAATATCCTTGGCGGGGGTGTTTTTCAGAACCGCAAAGTTCTGGTCACCAATGCGGGCCACGGCGGCACCGTCAACAAAGCTGTCGACCTTATTCAGCGCAACAGGTTTGCCGGCAGTAATCGCAGCTGTCAGACTGGGCCCACCCATAGGTTCAACAAAACGGATAGCGGTATCAGGGGCCTGATCCGACAGATAAGACACGATGCCAGACGACAGCCCGCCACCACCTACCGGCAGAACGATCATATCGGGGGCACGGCCCAGCTGCTCCAGAATTTCCACAGCAACCGACGCCTGCCCCTCGATCACATCAACATCGTCAAACGGCGACAGAAAATGTGCGCCAACCTCTGCACAATACGCCTGTGACGAGGCAAGCGTGTCATCGAAGTAATCCCCGACAAGACGGATTTCGATATTGTCGCCACCAAAAATACGGGTCTTGTTTACTTTCTGTTGCGGGGTTGTGACAGGCATGAAAATCACACCGTGAACCCCGAAATGCCGACAAACAAACGCCACGCCCTGCGCGTGATTTCCGGCACTAGCACAAACAAAGATATCTTGTTTGCCAACCACCTTGCGCATCGCATTCAGCGCCCCGCGAATTTTGTAGGACCGCACGGGCGAAAGGTCTTCGCGTTTCAGCCAGATATCGGCATCGTAACGGGCTGACAAATGGTCATTACGCTGTAGCGGCGTTACCTCGAACAAGTCGCGCATCGCCTCGGTCGCTATGCGGGCGTTATCGGAAAAATCTGACATCTGCTACAATCCGCGCCCTTCGATATAGATTCCGTATAGCGTGGTTAGAACGCTTACACCGACCATCATCGCAATCCATCCGATCACATAGGTATACACCAGATTAACAATCGAGGTTGCATCGGGATTCATATTGCTTGGAATCTGGATAAGGATTGCAAATACAACAGCAATCACCGCCAGTTGCGCAATCGCACCAGAGGCTGCCGCGGTTTTCTCCCAAGAAGTTTTGAAGGCCAGCTGTTTACCCAAAGCCACGGCGGGCATGACCAAGCCAAGACGATACGACAGGTATAGCAACACACCAAGCAGCAACAGAGGAATAATCGAAGCCGCAGCAACCCCTAATAGTGGGCCAATTGCGACACCCAGCAACATCCCCAATGCAACGCCAACAATGGCAAGCATCAAGGCCAGCTGAATTGTTTTTCCCAGATAGGCCCCAATCGCCCCGGCATTTAGCGGCGGGATAATAGTGTCAGGATCTTCCGCGAGTAAAACATATCTGTGCCATAAAACCGAAATCCAAAGGCTGGTCAGCAGGGCAACAACAACATTCAGCACCATCATACCAAGCAGCCCGCTGGGCAGTGCCATAGGCATATGGCCCATTTGCATATTGCGCTGAAGAACCGCAAGATCCTCGGCATAGGTCAGCTGGAAATAAGCGTTAACAGCGATATAGGCCAAATACAAAAGCCCGGAGATACGCAACGCAGGCCCTAAATTTCCAAAAACCATCCGCACAGAATGGGTAAATATATTCCAGCCTTGCATCATCTGCCCTTTTGTCAAAACCTGTTTCCCGTTGATACGCATCTTGGGCAAGCTGGGTCAACCGCACACACCTTGCCCTTTGCCCAAAATACAGGTAATCGCGACTTAAACCCTAATGGATGTTGGAGAGATAAATGTCTGCGCCTAAAAAAGTTGTGCTGGCCTATTCCGGTGGCCTCGATACCTCGATCATTTTGAAATGGCTGGAAATTGAATACGGCTGCGAGGTTGTGACCTTTACCGC
>JAFLKA010000431.1 GCA_022712735.1 Marinosulfonomonas sp.
CAACAGATCGGGCCAATTTTCGCCCTTACGTTCGGGGTCTTCTTTCAACAGCCGTTTAAACCGCCGCCCCAGCACCTCTTTCATCATGCCAAAATCATCGCCTGCCACGATGTCCTCGCCCTTGATGTTGAACTTGCGATACTGGCTTTTCAAATAGCCCTCAGGCCCCGCCACGATCATCGCACCAACCGCGTGCGCACCTTGGATATGCGAGTTGTCGTAAACCTCGATCCGTTTCGGCGGGCCATCCAGATCAAAGGCTTCTGCCAGCCCTTTCAGCAGCTTGGTTTGGGTCGCAGTTTCTGCCATCCGCCGCGCAAGGCTTTCGCGGGCGTTTCGCGCGGCCCCCTCGATCAACTCGGCCTTCTCGCCACGCAACGGCACAGTGATCTGTACCTTGCGGTCAGCCTTCTGGCTCAACGCCTCCTGCATCAAATCATCATTGTCGATGGTGTGGGACAGCAGCAGCAAACGTGGCGGCAGTTTATTGTCATAGAACTGGCCAACAAACGCCTCCAGCACTTCGGCCTCGTCCGCCCCCGCCCCCGTGCGCGGATAGAAATCCTTGTTGCCCCAGTTCTGGTTGGCGCGGATGAAAAACACCTGAACGCATGCCTGCCCGCCTTCCATATGCAGGGCAATCACGTCGGCCTCGGTCACGCCGCGCGGGTTGATACCCTGCACTTGCTGCACTTGGGTCAATGCCTTGATCCGGTCGCGCAAGGCGGCGGCGCGTTCAAACTCCATCGCGTCGCTGGCCACCTGCATTTGCACGGCCAGTTCCGCCTGCACCTTGGTCGATTTTCCCGCCAGAAACTGTTCGGCGTCCCGCACCAAACCCGCGTAGTCCACCTCGCTGATATGCCCGACACACGGCCCCGAGCAGCGCTTGATCTGATACAGCAAACAGGGCCGCGTGCGGCTGGTAAACATCGCGTCCGAACAGTTGCGCAGCAGGAAAATCTTTTGCAACTGGTTCAGCACACGGTTCACCGCGCCTGCACTGGCGAAGGGGCCGAAATAACTGCCAGCCTCGGCCTTACGACCGCGATGCTTTTTGATCTGGGCAAAGGGGTGGGTTTTGGCCAGCAGGATACTGGGGAATGATTTATCATCACGCAGCAGCACATTGTAATACGGCTTTAGTTGCTTGATCAGGTTTTGTTCCAGCAGCAGGGCATCGGTTTCTGTCTTGGTGGTCAGAAACATCATCGAGGCGGTTTGATGGATCATCCGCGCAATGCGCACCGTATGCCCGCGCGGGTTGGCATAGTTCGACACCCGCTTTTTCAGATGCCGTGCCTTGCCGACATATAAAACGCGCCCCTGCGCATCCAGCATCCGGTAAACCCCGGGGCTGCCGTCGAGCGTATTCAGATACCCGCGCACACGTTCGTGCCCCGTTACGGGTTCACCTGAATTATTTGTCGGCTCGTCGCTCATTTAGGGCCCCGAAGTGATTCCTGTCCTGGCTGCATCTTATCCGTTGTGAGGCAAGAGAAAACATCTCCACCGTATCTGTGGATAAACCTGTATGTAACTTTGCCAGATACCAATTTTTCCGTTTGTTTCCGGTATTTTCGTCGATTTGCCTAATTTTTAAGCAGCGGTGCAAGGCATTGATAGTAAAGAGTATTTTTATTATCCCTCGCCAAATGATTGAAATCATTAGCAAAAATGCAACGGCAATGTGACTGCATAGTCAAAAGTGCACAAGTTTCCCTAGAGACACCCAAATGGCTGCGCCATTTCTACTCAACCCCGAGTACATCTGCGGTGTTCCAAGCCAGATTCTGGCCGCCATCCACACATAATAATTGCCCTGTAACGGCGGGCGCATCCAGAAAATACCCCAAGGCGGCGGTTATGTCCTCGGGGTTCGCGCCACGTCCCAGCGGCACGTTTTTTCGCTGATTGGCAAAGTGTTCTTCTGATTGACGGATGCCGCGCAATGTTGGCCCCGGCCCGATGGCGTTGACCCTGATGTCGGGGGCCAATGCTTGGGCGGCGGTTTGGGTGAGCGCCCACAGCCCCATTTTGGCAATCGTATAGGTCATGAATTCCGGCGTCAGCTTGCGCACCCGTTGGTCCAGCATATTGACCACTAGGGCCTGTGATTTCGGCTCGTTGTTTTCATCGGGTACGGCTTTGGGTGCTTGGGCTGCGAAATTCTGCGTCAACACAAACGGGGCCCGCAGGTTTGATCCGATATGCCGGTCCCAACTCTCTCGTGTGGCCGTTTGCAGTGTGTCATATTCAAAGATCGAAGCGTTGTTGACCAAGCAGGTCAGCGGGCCGCCCAGCCCATCCGATGCGCGTTTGATCAAGCCTTGGGTCGCATCCTCGTCCAGCAGATCAGCCTGCAACGTCACGGCGCGTTGGCCCATCGCCTCGATCTCGGTCACCAATGATGCCGCGTCCCCCCCGGAACTGGCGTAATGCACCGCCACATCAAACCCGCGACCCGCCAGATATAGCGCCATTGCACGGCCTAACCGGATGCCCGCCCCTGTTACCAATGCGCGTTTTATCATGCCCTACACCAGAATAATTATCACATAGGCCGCATAAAGCGCTGACAGGAAAACGCCCCAGCCTTTGGTGATGTTTTGTTTGAAAAATACAAACGGGATCAACAGCGCTGATGCGCCCAGCATCACCCAGATGTCAAAGCCAAGGATGCCATCGGCCACCGGAATGTCACCGACAAAACTGGCAATACCGATGATCGCCAGCAGGTTGAACATGTTGGATCCAATCACATTGCCCAGCGCTACATCGGCCTGATTTCGCATCGCCGCCATCGCGGTGGTAGCCAGTTCGGGCAACGATGTGCCCACGGCCACCAATGTCAGCCCGATCACGGTTTCGCTGATCCCGTAATCGGTTGCAATATTCACTGCGCCCTCGACCAGCAAATTGGCCCCCAGCGGCAGCCCGACCAGACCCAGCACCATGAAAACACCGATTTGCCACCACGGCATGCCCATGTCGGCGCCCTCGACTTCTTCGTCGTTGGTGGCATCGTTTGCCTTGCTGTTTCTGCGATGGGTGCAGGCCTCGATAAAGGCGTCCGACAGAACAAACCCCAGTGCCGCCAGCAAAACCAGCCCATGCACCCATGTGATTGGCCCAAGGAAACACATCGCGGTAAACAGCACCGATGCAAAGATCATAAACATATAGTTTTTGCGCGTGTCGCATTCCGAGGTGTGGAAGGTGGCGATCAGGGCAGGGAAGCCCAGAACCATCAAAACATTCGCGGTGTTGGAGCCGACAACGTTGCCCAGCGCCAAGCCGGGCGCGCCATCGCCGATGGCCTGAATTGCGATTAATAATTCGGGTGCAGAGGTGCCAAAGGCCACAATCGTCAGGCTGACGATCAGGGCAGGCACACCCAACCGCAAGCTCAGGTTCACCGCACCCTTAACCAGTGCGTCACCTGCCAGCAGTAATATGACCAGCCCAAGGCCAGCGTATACCCAATCCATCCGCTAACCCTTTTTATTGTGGCCACAGCCACAGGGCCCGCGCCCGATACGAAAGCGCCCGCATTTCGGGCATTTTCTGGAATCCAGTTGCTTTTTTCCCGGGTAACGCAGCCGGCCAAACATCGCCAGCACCAGCATTCCGATCAAAAATAGACTGACGACTTTAACCATCATTTACAGTCCGAACCTCGCATAATGGGCGCGTTCCTCGATGCCGTCCAGCGCGTCTGTAACCACGCGTGTGCCAAACCGTTGCAGGATCGACCGTTTCACCCCGTAACGGGCAAAGCGCACCTTGTCGCCGTAACGCTGTTTCATCACAGGCACCAGATGGCCGATGCCGTCAATCAGGCCAACATCTTGTGCCGCCTTGCCAACCCAGATTTCGCCTGTGAACAGGTCTTTGCCCTCGGGTAATTTGCCGACGCGCCGCTTCATCACCTGCGCTTTGAAACTATCGTGGATGTGCTCCAGCAACCCTTTCAGGCGCCTTACATCAGCGGGTTTTTCCGGCCATGCAACAGTTGACACTCAGTCCCTTGTGCGCGAAAACCCATTTGAATACCATAATTCATTAAGGACACACTGATTAATTCAATCTTTAGGAAGTACTGTAGAACTGTTCGCTGGCAAGGCGCAAAAGAAATCCAAGGCC
>JAFLKA010000366.1 GCA_022712735.1 Marinosulfonomonas sp.
ACCACTATTGAAGAGGTCAACGCCGCGATCAAAGCCGCTGCCGACAACGGCCCGCTGAAGGGGATTTTGGGCTATACAGAGGTTCCGAATGTCTCGATCGACTTCAACCATGACCCACGCTCCTCAATTTTCCACATGGACCAGACCAAAGTGGTTGCGGGCAACATGGTGCGGATCCTGACCTGGTATGACAACGAGTGGGGTTTCAGTAACCGCATGAGCGATACCGCTGTTGAAATGGCTAAATACCTGTAAGCAATACCCGTCTGCGCCACTGGGTGCGGACGGGCCTATTTGGCAAATTTCGCCTTCAACGCCACGGCCACATCCGGCGTGACAAACTTGGAAATATCACCGCCCAGACGGGCAATTTCCTTGACCAGCTTTGACGCCACCGCCTGATGTTTGGCCTCTGCCATCAAAAACACAGTATCAATCGTATCATCCATCGCACGGTTCATACCAACCATCTGGTATTCATACTCAAAGTCAGAAACAGCCCGCAGGCCGCGAATGATGGTCTGTGCCCCGACATCACGGGCACAATCAATCAACAGGTTCTCGAACGGATGCACCACGATCTCGCAACCGCTATCCTTGGTCAGGACCGCGCACTCCGACTCGACCATCGAAACCCGTTCTTCCAGCGTAAACAGTGGGCCTTTGTCACGGTTGATCGCCACGCCAATCACCAAACGATCCACCAATGCGGCCCCACGTCGGATAATATCCACATGGCCCATGGTGATCGGATCAAACGTTCCCGGATAAAGTGCAATGCGCATGACCGTCCCCTTATGCTATCACCTGCACGCAACATTATTGCGCGACCAATTGCAAGGGCAATATCCCCATTTCTTCTTGCCTTAAGTACCTGCGCCGCAGGCAACGCCGTCAGGCGGCGCAACCCATTATCAATGCCCCATGATCATGCCTTCAAGCGCCTCTTTCTCCATCGAAAGCTCGGTCAGACGCGCCTTAACCACATCCCCCAGCGTGATCAGGCCGACCATCTCGCCATCCTTGATCACCGGCATATGGCGAAACCGCCCATTGGTCATCTGTTCCAGAATATCATCTGCTTTGTCGTCACAGCTACAGGTCACAAGGTTCTTGGTCATCATATCGTCCACCTTGTCCGACATGCAGGCCGGACCCCGCTTGCCCAATTCGCGCACAATATCGCGTTCCGATAATATCCCCTCGGCCGTTTTACCTGTGGCCGAAATAATCACCGATCCGATCCGGTTGTTCGACAAAACCGAGGCAGCATCAGCCACGCTGGTGCCAGGTTTGATGGTGAACACCCCATCAGTTGACTTTGATTTCAGGATTTGGTGGACGAGCATGGCAGACCTCCGTAACGGTTTCGTGATGCCTTACCGTCCCTCACCCGCGACATTCTGTCAAGTTCAAGCGCTAAACCTGCCCCTCCAGCCGCGCCACTTCCCGCCGAAGCCCCTGCCCCAACAGATCGGCAAACCGGTTCAAACGTTCCACCCGCCTATCGTCCAGATGGCGCACCAGATAAAAAGTCCGGCGTAGTGAAATCTTGTCCACCAGCACGCGGCGGATGTCGGGCAGCGTCGGCATACAGAAATCATGCACAATCGCCAGCCCCGCGCCTTGCCGGACCCAATTGACCTGCACCGCCACCGAATTGGATGCCAAAGTCACCCGATCCACGCCGGTTTCAGCTAAATAATCCACCTCTTTGTCGAAAATCATATCGGGGATGTATCCAATAACCCGATGCCCTTTCAGGTCTTTCAGAGTCTTGATCGGCGGATGCGCGTCCAGATATCCCTGCGTGGCCGCCAGATGCAGCTTATAATCAGCAATCTTCTGCGCCATCAGTCGCCCCGCCGTGGGGCGCGACAGGGTGATCGCCATATCCGCCTCGCGTTTGGACAGGTTAAACACCCGCGGCAGCGCCACGATCTGCACCTCAAGCCCCGGATGATCATCGCAAATCGCCGCACAGACCTGCGGCAACAGATAGTTGGCCGACCCGTCCGGCGCGCCAATCCGCACAACGCCCGATAGTTGCCCCGCCTCGCCGTGCACTTCCTCGGCCCCTTGCGCCAATGCGCTCTCGGCCCGCATCGCATGGGCGAGCAGGCGCTCGCCCTCGCTGTTCAGCACATAGCCCTGCACTGATTTGGCAAACAGCGCTGCCCCCAGCCGATCCTCGAGCCGTGCAATCCGCCGCCCCCCCGTGGCAGGGTCCAGTTTCAACGCCTTGCCCGCCTTTGACAGGCTTTCGCCCCGCGCCACGGCCAAAAACACCCGCATATCATCCCAGTCGAATGCCATATTCATACCTGCATTTTTGCAAAACACCTTTGGGAAACTGACCCTTTTCATGGCATTTATGCAAGGCTAAACTGTGACTAACCAAAACCCCATGGAGGATTCGATTATGGATGTAGGACATTTTATCAACGGCAAGATGGTCAAAGGCACATCTGGCAAACAAGGCGACATCATGAACCCCGCCACTGGCGAAGTTCAGTATAAGGTCGATCTGGCCTCGGCTGCCGAAATGGACGCCGCGATTGCCGCAGCTTCCGCCGCCCAACCCGCATGGGGCGCTAAAAACGCACAGGTGCGTGGACGCGTGATGATGGCAATGGTTGGCCTGATCAACCGCGACATGGAAAAACTGGCCGAAGCGCTGTCGCGCGAGCACGGCAAAACCATTCCCGATGCAAAGGGCGACGTTCAGCGCGGTCTGGAAGTTGTGGAATATTGCATGGGCGCTGCCGAGCTGCTGAAAGGCGAATATTCCGTCGGGGCGGGCACCGGCATTGATATGTATTCGATGAAACAGCCGCTGGGTGTTGTTGGCTCAATCATGCCGTTCAACTTCCCCGCAATGATGCCGCTTTGGCATATCGCACCAGCGCTGGCCTGCGGCAACGCAATCGTTTTGAAACCGAGCGAGCGTGACCCATCCGTGCCAATGATGCTGGCCGCCTTGTTTGTTGAAGCTGGCCTGCCCGAAGGCGTGTTCCAGGTGGTGAACGGTAAAAACGAAGCCGTTGATGCAATGCTGGATAACGACACGGTGCAGGGCATTTCCTTTGTTGGTTCAACTCCGGTTGCGCAATACATCTATTCCCGCGCCACCGCTAATGGCAAACGTGCGCAATGTTTTGGTGGTGCAAAGAACCACATGATCATTATGCCTGATGCCGATATGAACCAAGTGGCTGACGCCATTGTCGGCGCTGGTTTCGGTGCGGCAGGCGAGCGTTGCATGGCGATTTCAGTGGCCGTTCCTGTTGGTGAAGGCACCGCTGACCGCCTGATGGAAAAACTGATCCCGCGCGTTGAAAAACTGCGGGTTGCACCCTACACCGATGGTGATGATGTGGATTACGGCCCTGTCGTTTCACAAGACGCCAAAGACCGCATTCTGGGCCTGATCCAGTCTGGTGTTGATCAGGGTGCCGATCTGGTGATTGATAACCGCGACTTCAAACTGCAAGGGTATGAAAAAGGCTTCTTCGTTGGCCCGCATCTGTTTGATAACGTCACCACCGATATGGACATCTACAAGACCGAAATCTTTGGCCCTGTGGTCTGCTGCGTGCGCGCCGAAACTTATGATGATGCGTTGAAAATGGTGATGGACCACGAATACGGCAACGGCACCGCGATTTTCACCCGCGATGGCGACACCGCCCGTGATTTCGCCGCCCGCGTCAATATCGGCATGGTTGGCATCAACGTGCCTGTGCCGGTGCCGCTCGCCTATCACAGCTTTGGTGGTTGGAAAAAATCCATGTTTGGCGATCTAAACCAGCATGGGCATGATTCATTCAAATTCTACAGCCGGACAAAAACTGTGACGTCCCGCTGGCCCTCGGGCATTAAAGAAGGCGGCGAATTCCACTTCAAAGCCATCGACGACTGAACACTGACGATCAGACAAAAAAAGCCCCCGATTTACGTCGGGGGCTTTTTCTTTGGTTTGGCTGGATATTACCAAGCCAATGTTTTGACATTAGGGTCAAACAACAAGCCTTCAATCACCGGCCAGCTGCCCATCACCACACCATCAATATAGTCGTCCTTGGTCAGCCCTGCCGCCTTGGAACAGACACTGCACATGATCACCTGACCGCCATCAGCCATGAAATCTGTCAGCATGTCCTGAATGGATTTACCCGATTCCGCCATCAACCCGTGAACGTGGCTAGGGCGTTTTTCATCCGCCAGATAAACACCGCGGACATTCAGCCAGATCGCCACAGGCTCGTACCCATTCTTTAGAACCTTTTGATGGGCGAATGAAATCGCCTTGGCCGCAGCCCATGTATCGTCCGTTGTCAGGTTGACGAACAGGCCCATTTTACCCTCTTCCGCCTGTGCGGTTTGGACGGGGGTCAGTGCGGCAACCGCAACAAATGCGAATGCCAGAAGTGATTTGATAAGTGTGCGCATTGAATTCTCCATGTTTGTGTCTGGCCTCTATGGCAGCATCACGGTGGCCATGAATTGACACAGGTCAAACCTTCCAGTGTGGGAAGGTCCTAGAGGTGCGGCAAATGCACCCAAGCCTTGCCAGATCGGGTTTTTCCTGCTGAAATCAACTGTGGGAGGATAGAACATGGCCAATATAGACCCCGCCTTTACCATAGGTGTCGAGGAAGAATACCTTTTGGTCGATCTTGAGACGCTCAATCTGGTCCGCGCGCCCCAAGACCTGATGGACAAATGTGCGGCAGAGCTTGAAGGGCAAGTCAGTCCTGAATTCCTGCAATGCCAGATCGAAATCGGCACCAAGGTTTGCCAAACAATCGGCGAGGCCCGCGAGGATTTAAAACGCCTGCGATCTTGTGTCTCGAAACACGCCGCCGAACACGGGCTGTCCCCCATCGCCGCCTCCTGC
>JAFLKA010000034.1 GCA_022712735.1 Marinosulfonomonas sp.
GCTCTACGAAAAGGCATTTGTGTTAACGGCTCCATTGGGGGTGGTGGACACTGGGCCGGTGCGGGCGCAGTTGACGTTGCAGGCCTGCAATGACGAGGTGTGTTTGCCGCCCGATGATATGGTATTCTGGATTTGGTGAGAGGCATGGCGGGTGATCCCGCTTTGCGCAAACCACCCGCCCTACAAATAATCCGCAATCGAGCGCCCGCTGACCTGTCCCCAGACCATGCCCTCGTCCGCCAGCATCGTCACCACCATCGCAGCCCCCTGCTCCGGTGTCATCGCCATCTCCAGATCCCGCCCGACCCCTGCGGTTTCATACATGCTTGATGAAATCTTGCCGGGGTAAAACCCCATCACCCGCACGCCTTTGGGCGCGCATTCGACTTCCATGCAGCCGGTAAACCCGCGGATCGCCCATTTGCTGGCGGAATAGACGCTGATCATTTTGCGGGTATAGAGCGCGCCGGTCGACACCACGTTGATCACCGTGCCACGCCCCTGCGCGATCATGTCGGGCAGCACTGCGTGGGTCATCAGAATGGTGCCGGTGGTGTTGGTGTCGATCACCGCCTGAATAGCGGCAGGGGTGTAGGTTTCAAACGCGCCTTCCAGCCAGATACCGGCGTTGTTGATCAGCCCCGCAATCGGGCCGTGCTCATCCGCTATCTGCGCCGTTACCGTTTCAATTGACCCTGCATCCGACACATCCAGCTGATACCCCGCCACGCCCACATCGGCCGATAGTTTGGCAACCTTGTCCGCATCACGCCCCGTCAGGATCGGCGCATATCCCGCGTCTTTTAACGCCCTTGTTATGGCGAGGCCTAACCCGCTGGTGGCCCCTGTTACGATGATGGTTTTACTCATGTGATCCCGCTTTCCAGCTCCGGTTCCAGCTTTGATTTCTGACGCAGGTCACACTGGAATTGAAGCGCCATATGCCATCGCACTATTCGCGCGAACCATAGATGTATGCGATTGGAACGACGTCAAGCAACCCATCTGTCAAACGGGGGCCGCCCTGTCCGCTGCGGCCTTAGCACAATATCTTTTTGCGTGCAGGATCATAGGCCGATGATTTGACCAGCCGCGCAGGGCTGCATGTGCCAAAGGCATTCACCTCGAATTTGCCCCGCGCGATCACATCAATCGGCAAGTATCCCAACACCAATGGCTGACCAACCGTATAGCCAAAATTGCCGCTGGTGGTCTGGCCGACTGCTTTGCCGCCTTGCAGGATCGCCTCGCCCCCGAACACCGACAAGGGTTGATCCAGCGCCAGACAAACCAACTTGCGACCTACCCCTTCGGCCTTGATTTTCGCCAGCGCCGCACGCCCCAGAAAATCACCCTTGTCCCAGTCGATGACAAACCCCAGTCCGGCCTCGAGCGGGTTATAATCCGGCGTTATGTCCACACCCCACGCCAGATAACGTTTTTCCAGCCGCAAGCTGTCAATCGCCCGATATCCAACGTTGGTGATACCAAATTCCTGCCCCGCCTTTTGCAGCACTTCAAAAGCATAGGCCATGTATTCGGTCGGGATATACAGCTCCCAGCCCAGCTCGCCGACATAGGTCACGCGGTAAGCCAATGCGGGCGCATAGCCGATGCGGATATCGCAGGCGGTCATAAAGCTAAAACCGTCATGGCTGACATCGCTATCGGTGACCTTTTCCATCACCTTACGCGCCAGCGGCCCCGTCAGGTTGATCACACCATACCCCGAGGTGATATCGCGCAATTGCACATCGGCACGCCCCGCCAGCCATTGCTCGCCCATCGGTTTCAGGTTGGCACCGGTGCGGCTGTTGAACCCCGCCAGATTACGCGTGATCCAGTCGCGGTCCCGCACCACCAGCGCCGATCCGGTGATCAACCAGAAACAGGTTTGCGAGCGCCGAATGATGGTCACATCGGCCTCGATCCCGCCATCGGCATTACAAAGCTGGGTGTAGGTCGCGCCACCCACGGGCCTATCGACATTGGCCACCGCCAGATATTGCAGGAACGCGCAGGCATCCTTGCCGTTGATCTCGAATTTGGTGAACGACGACATATCGATCAGCGCCACACCCTCGCGCACCGCCTTGTGTTCAACCCCTGTGGTTTGCGCCTGTCCCGGTCGATCAAACCCGAACTGATCCACTTGTGGAATATCGCCGGTGGCAAACCAGTTGGCGCGCTCCCAGCCAAACTTGCTGCCAAACACCGCGCCCTGATTTTTCAGCGTTTCATAAAGCGGACTGCGCCGCACCGCGCGGGCACTGTCCAGCTCTTCGCCCGGCCAATGGATGTCGTAATATTTCGCGTAACTTTCCACCGCGCGGTCATGCAGGAAACCAGCGCCAGCATGCAGCGGCCCAAACCGGCGGATATCAAAGGCCCACAGGTCCAGCCCCGCATCGCCATGCATGATCCAGTTCGCCGCCGCCTTGCCCGCCCCGCCGGACGCCGCAATGCCGGATGTAAACGCGCAAGCAGCAAAGAAATTATCCAGCCCCGGCACCGGCCCCATAATAGGCTCGCCATCCGGTGAAATCGGGATCGGGCCGTTGACGATGGTGCGAATGCCAAGCCGCTCAAGGATCGGCAGGCGCGTCATCGCGGGTTCCAGAAATTCGGTCAATCGGTCCATGTCGCCGTCAAACAAGTGGCGCTCGTTTTGCCACGGGAAACCCTCAACTGGATTAACCTTGCGGGTCAGTTTTTCCCAACCGCCAATCGCCAGCGCGCCCGGTTCCGGTTTGGCGTAATAGCCACCGTCGGGGTCGCGGAACGCAGGCAGGTCTTTGGGAATGTCATCGGTCTTTTCAGTCACCAGATACTGGTGCTCCACCACCCCCGCCGGAATTTCCACACCCGCCATCCAGCCGACTTGCCGCGCCCACAGGCCCGCCGCATTGACCACGGTATCCACCGCGATGGTGCCCTGATCCGTCACCACATGGGTCAGACAACTGCCCTTGCGCGTCAACTCCTTCACCATCACCCCTTCAATGATCCGCCCACCATATTTACGGATACCTTTGGCATAGGCCTGCGTCAGCGAGTTCGGGTCAATATGCCCGTCCGCCGGAATAAACGCCGCCCCGACCAGATCATCGACGGCCATCAACGGATAAATCTCCAGCGCCTCTTTCGGGGTCATCATTTGCATCTCGAAACCCACGGCTTGGGCGGCGGAATGCGATTTCAGCAGCTCGTCCCAGCGGTCCTTGCTGGCGGCAATGCGCATGCTACCAACCTTGCACCAACTGGGGTTTTGCCCCGTGTCAGCCTCAAGCGTATCAAACAGCGCCACGCTGTCGCTCATCAGCTGCATCAGGTTTTGTTGCGAACGGAATTGTCCGACCAGACCGGCAGCGTGCCATGTGGCCCCTTCGGTCAGTCGGGATTTTTCCAGCAGCAGCACATCGCGCACGCCGTTTTTGCACAGATGGTAAGCAATCGAGGTGCCGATAACGCCGCCGCCAATGATGACAATCTGCGCTTGGGTCGGGAAGGTTTTCGCCATGATAAATCCTCGTTATCCGCGTTTCTTGCGGCGGTTCACACGCCGCGCACGGTCCGGCACCTTTGCGCCCACATCAAAGCGTTCCCAGCCCTCTTGCACATGGCTGTCCCCCGCAACCAGCCCTTCAAATTCGGCCCTGATCCGATCATCAATGGACTTATCAAACGCCACAGAATTGGGCGTCGACAGGATTTCCAGCGCTTGGTTCAACGCGCGTTGCTGGATGGTAGATGACCCCTCCAGCTCCCATTTTTCGCGCAGGTTCCGGTCGGCAAGGCTGGGCATAAAGGTGGCCGTGTGCATCCGCTCCAGCGTGGCCGGATTGTCGGCAAACATGCCCGCCGCCCCCGTGTCCTTGATCTCTTGCACGCTGGCGGCTTCCTTACTAAATCCGAAGCCGCTGCGCACCCGTTTGACCATGCGGGCGATCTCGTTGTCGATCATCAACTGGCCAAAATCGAACGACATCAGCGCGTCCTGAAGGCCGCCCATAACGATGAAATCAGCACCCGATAGCGCCCCCATCAACGGCGACATACCCTTTTCAAACCCCGATTGTGCATCCGAAACCTTGGAATTTGTCAGCCCCAGATACCCGCCCGCCGGCACGTTATAAAACCGCGCCATCTGGCACACGGCGGAATTCATCATGCCGATTTCAATCGCCCCCGGCGCATAGGCCCCGTCGCGCATGTCGGCAAACACCGGCAGGAAATTATAGATGTGTGCTGTGCCCGCCTTGGACATCTGCGCCAATGTCGCCACCGCCAGCCATTCGGCGTTCATAATCACCAGCATTCCGGGCAAGGATAACGGCGTTGACAGCCCGCCCATCGGCGCGATGGTGCCATAAGCGGTGATACCGTTTTCGGCGAAATACATCATCGTGTCGGTGGAATCAAAATCCAGCGTCAGCGGTGACACGGCGGCGCAGTAACCAAAGTTGATAAACGGGCGCTCCCAAAACGCTTCTTTGGATCCCGCGATCAACTCGCCCAGCTTGATCACCTGCTTGGCCTCGCGCAGATCATAAACCGAAGTGCGCACCGGCTTGGTGCAGTTTTTCAGCGCCGTGTAAAACCGTGTCAGGCTGAACTGGTCCTTTGGCGCATCGTCCGCCAAAGTCGAGATCGAGAACATGTCAAAGCCCTCGCAATTGTTCACCACATGGGCGATGCGAGCGATGTCCTCACTGGTGGAGCGCCGACACACGCCGGTGACCGGATCGACAATATCAGGCGCGGAACTGGCGGTGGCAATCACCGGCAGTTTGCGCGGAAAGGTGATGTCATAGGCAGGGTCACGGCCGCGCAGGGTGATGGTCGGCGGCACCATCTTGCGGTATTTCTCGACCACATCCGCAGGGATACGCACCATTTCGGTTTCATGGTCCACAATCGCGCCATGTTTGGCAAACCGTTTGCGCGCCTTTTCATTGCGTACCAACAGGCCGGTTTCTTCCAGAATTTCCAGAGATGACTGGTGGACGTATTCGATCACGTCCTGTGTTAAAAATGAAAAATAATTCATGGCGCACCTCTTGGGCATAATCTGGGGCAGAATCCGGTTTTAAGGCCAAGATT
>JAFLKA010000254.1 GCA_022712735.1 Marinosulfonomonas sp.
GCCTTCAACAGCACCTCGCGGCTCCGCTTGCGCGTGCCCTCTTCTTCCAGCTGGCGCAGGATCGACAGGGCCAGATTTTCGTCCGACCGGATCAGGCCAGTGCCGTGACAATGCGAACAAGGCTGGGTTGTGGCCTCGATCATGCCGGGGCGCAGGCGCTGGCGCGACATTTCCATCAGGCCAAAACCGGAAATCCGGCCGACCTGAATGCGGGCGCGGTCGTTTTTCAACCGGTCCTTCAGGCGCTTTTCAACCGCGATATTGTTGCGGCGCTCGTCCATGTCGATGTAGTCAATCACAATCAGACCAGCCAGATCGCGCAGGCGCAACTGACGGGCGACCTCGTCCGAAGCCTCCAGATTGGTTTTCAGCGCGGTATCCTCGATCGACCCCTCTTTGGTGGAGCGACCCGAGTTCACATCGATTGCCACCAGAGCCTCGGTGATACCGATCACAATGTAGCCGCCGGATTTCAGCTGAACGGTGGGGTTGAACATCCCTGCCAGATAGCCTTCGACCTGAAAACGGGCGAACAGCGGCATGGTTTCATTGTAATGCTTCACGTTTTTGGCGTGGGACGGCATGATCATTTTCATGAAGTCCTTGGCGACACGATAGCCCGCTTCGCCCTCGATCAGAACCTCGTCGATGTCGCGGTTATACAAATCGCGGATCGAACGCTTGATCAGATTGCCTTCCTCGTAAATCTTGGCAGGCGCATTGGAATCCAGCGTCAGGCTACGGATTTGCTCCCATAGGCGCTGCAAGTATTCGTAATCGCGGTTGATTTCGACTTTGGTGCGTTTTGCACCCGCCGTGCGCACGATCAGGCCAGCCCCTTGGGGCACTTCAATATCGTTGGCAATCGCTTTCAGCTTCTTGCGGTCAACGGCATTGGTGATCTTGCGGGAAATCCCGCCGCCACGCGCCGTGTTTGGCATCAGAACGCAATAGCGGCCAGCCAGTGACAGATAGGTCGTCAGGGCTGCACCCTTGTTGCCACGTTCCTCTTTCACCACTTGCACCAACAGGATTTGGCGAACTTTCACCACTTCCTGAATTTTATAGCGGCGTGGGCGGGGTTTGCGAGGCGGGCGGATGTCTTCGGGTGCGTCATCATCTGCAACCGATTCAATCTGGTCGTCCTTTTCTGTCGCATCCAGCGGCGCGTCACCATCATCAGCATCGGCGTCGTCACCATCATCATCATCGGCATCAGGTGCTTCCACCTTGGCCTCGTCATCGCCGTTCTCGCCAGCTTCTGGCGTATCGACCGGCGTTTCGGCAACCAGTTCCATCGGCGAGGAGCCCTCAACCGCGTCCTCGTCCAGATCGACCACATCCATACCGGACACGCCATTGTTCTCGACCTCTTTGGTCTCGACGGCATCGTCCTGTTTGGCGTCTTCGGCCTTGGGGCGTGCGCGTGAACGGCGGCGGCGTTTGGGTTTGGGGTTATCGTCTTCCTTGGCCATCGCTTCGGCATAGGCGCGCTCTTCTTCCAACAGCGCCTCGCGGTCCGCGACCGGAATCTGGTAATAATCGGGGTGAATTTCCGAAAACGCCAGAAAACCATGCCGGTTTCCGCCATAGTCAATGAACGCCGCTTGCAGCGACGGCTCGACCCGCGTTACTTTTGCCAGATATATGTTGCCAGCTAGCTGGCGTTTATTCTCGGATTCAAAGTCAAATTCCTCAACCTTGGTTCCATCAACCACCACAACGCGGGTTTCTTCCGCGTGGGTAGCGTCGATAAGCATCTTTTTAGCCATGTTTTCTCTTTGCACCGCGGCAATATTCGTGCCCCCGGGGGGGCGTCAGATTGCGGGGGGTGACTTGTAAGGGCGAAAATGGACGCGTCAGATATGCGCAGGTCGACCGTTTCGGCCCCTGTTGCAGTTTCTGATACTCTATCGCGTCTCATCGCGTTTCTATCTCCGAGCGCGAGATCCGCGCTCATAATATTAAACCCTGCCAAATAAGGCATTTTGGGCAAATTTCCGGTCTTGCGACCCAATCGGTCTGTTCATTCGGATGCAGGTGATTTTTCTGCGTAGCCTCATAAACAGCGAAACTTGTATCGGTAACTCTACGGCTGTTGCGCAGGCTGCCTTAGGAGGAACATAAGGGGGATGGGGTATGAATTACAATGGGGAAAATGAGACAATGGCTCCTTCCCCTTGTTCTTTTCAAAAGCCATTTGCATAAACAAGAAACAGAATTCACCCCAAAAGTGGGCAAATTCTGTTGCACTTATGGTGTATGGAATGCAAATCGCTTGAAATACCTGCTTACGCAGGCATAGACGTTTTCATGCCTGCGTAAGCGGGTATTTGTAGAACGAAAATGGGATGTTACAGGTAATCCGACCGCGTCAGACCGTATTTCGCCATTTTTTCATTCAGGGTGCGGCGTGGCAGGCAGAGTTCGTCCATTACGTTGACAATACTGCCCTTGTGGCGGCGCATGGTATTGTCGATCAGCATCCGCTCGAACGCCTCGACGTATTCTTTCAGCGGCTTGCCCTCGGTGGTCATCACCGGCTGGGCTTCCTCGTCATCGGCCATCAGAAGGCTGGCGATGGTGCCCGAGCCGCGCCGATTTTGCAGCACCGCGCGTTCGGCCACATTGATCAGCTGTCGGATGTTACCGGGCCAAGGGGCTTGCAGTAATTGGGCCGCTTCTTGCGCCGATACTTCGGGCGCACCGCAACCGTATTCTTCGGCGAATTGCTCGGACAAACGCGCAAACAGAGTCAGGATGTCCTCGCCGCGCTGGCGCAGCGGTGGCAGGGTGATTTTCATTGCCGCAAGACGGTAATAGAGGTCGGGCCGCAGCACGTCCTCGACGGATTTTTCCTCGGTTTGCAGGTTGGAAATCGCCACGATGCGGGTTTCGGCGGGGCTGCCTTGCTCGTTGATATAGGTCAACAGCCGCGCTTGCAGGCTGTCGGACAGCGCATCAACATCTTCAAGCACCAGCGTGCCACCACGGGCCGCCTCGACCAAAGGCTGCGGGCCATCGTCAAGGATCGGGCCAAACAGGCGCCGCCCCAGATCCTCTTCCTCAAAGGCGGCACAGGATATCAGCGAGAATTTCTTGCCTGCCCTTGATCCAACCGCATGCAGCGCGTGTGCCACCAGCGTTTTACCAGTGCCGGTTTCACCATCAATCAATACATGGCCATCGGCCTGCCCCAGATCGAGGATATCTTCGCGCAGCCGCTCCATCACCGGCGACGATCCGATCAGTTTCTTCATCACAGCCGTGCCATCGCCCAATTCGCGACGCAAGGCGCGGTTGTCCAGCGTCAGGCGGCGACTTTGGGTGGCCTTTTTGGCCAGTTCGGTCATTTTATCGGGGTTGAACGGCTTTTCCAGAAAATCATAGGCCCCGACGCGCATTGCCTCGACCGCCATTGGCACATCGCCATGGCCGGTGATCATAATCACCGGCAGCGCTGAATCCACGCTCATCAGCCGTTTCAAAAACTGCATCCCGTCCATGCCGGGCATTTTGATGTCGCTGACCACCACACCGGGGTAGTCCGAACCCAGTGTTTTCAGCGCTTCCTCGGCCGAAGCGAAGGTTTCGGTGTCAAACCCGGACAGGGCTAACCATTGACTGATCGACTGGCGCATATCCTGCTCGTCATCCACGATCGCGATTTTCATTGCCTGTGCCATTATATGTGCCTCACTCGGCTGCTTCTGTTTCTTCGGTTTCTTCGGTTTCTTCTACCAATATGGGCAGCTGCACTTCAAATACAGCCCCGCCCACGGCGGCGTTCCTTGCGGTCAACCGTCCGCCCAAATCGTTGACGATGCCCGACGAAATGGCAAGCCCCAAGCCAACCCCGTCACCGGGCTGTTTTGTAGTGTAAAACGGCTCGAACAGGCTGTCCAGATCCTCGACCCCTGTGCCATTGTCGCGCACCGTAAAAGTGGCGGTTTCACCGGCGGCCAGCAGGATTTCCACCTGCGGATCAGTCACGGTTTTGGTCGCGTCCAGCGCGTTCCTGAACAGGTTGATAATCACCTGTTCAATCCGCACCCGATCGCCCAA
>JAFLKA010000212.1 GCA_022712735.1 Marinosulfonomonas sp.
CCGCGATCAGTCGTCACCAGCCTAGACGGGGCTGTCTTGGCCGTGTTCGGCCTGCCCCACGAACATATCAATCCCGACCTCGCCAAACAGTTGGCGCTTGGCTTCGGCCACATAGCTGTTACCGGGGCCAGCCAGAATGTCGGCTTTAGGCGTGTCAAACAACCCGCTTGCCATCCCCGCAACGCCCTGCACCCCGCCAAGGTTCAAAATGGTGTCGGCCCCCGCGATATCCATCGCATAGATGATCGCCGCCGGAATGCCCTGATCAGGGCGGGGCGGCGACACCGCCGTGATATGCGCCACACCTGCCACTTTGGCTGTGCTGATTGTCATCAGCGCACTTGCGATGTGGCTGTAACGCCTACCCGGCACATAGCACCCTGCGGACCCAACCGGAATCTGCTTTTGCCCCGCCCAGTGCCCCTTTTGACAATTCCACCTCGCAGTCCAGCAGCGATGTTTTTTGCACCTGCGCAAAGCGGCGGATGTTGTCGTGGGCAAATCTTATGTCCTCTTTAGACGCGCCCCAACTCGCGTATGCGCCTGTTGCCGCGCGGCATCCGACAGCACAATATCACCCGTCCAGCCATCAAAGCGCTTTGCGTAATCACGCACTGCGTTGTCCCCGCCACGAGTGATGTTGGTCAGCCACGTTGATCCGATTGTGCAGATGTTCGACATCGCGGCGGGCGGGGATGGCGCGTTCGCACGCCGCCCGTTTGTAAGGCCCACATCAGTCCGGTCATATCCCCGATGCGCTATGGCGAAGATGCGGTAGACGTGGTGTTTGAATGCCTCAAACACAACATGCCGATTTCCTGTATCACCGCCGCCCGGGCCGGTGCCACAGCCCCCGCAACATTGGCCGGATTTCTGGCGCAATCATTGGCTGAAACCCTCGCCAGCCTTGTGATGGTGCATGCCATCAAGCCGGGCCACCCGATGGCGTTTTCCAACTGGCCGCTGGTGGTTGATTTGCACACAGGGGCCTTTGCTGGCGGCGGCGGTGAAATCGCGGTGTTGAATGCAGCGTCGGCGCAATTGTCAAACTGGCTGGGCTTGCCATCGGGCGTTGCCGCATCGCTGGCGGCGGGGCTTGCGGGGGGCAACCTGATTTACGAAAGCTCGGGCATGACGGCATCCCTGCTGGGCGCCAGTTTCGAGACCTTTGTGCTGGATGATGAAATGCATTCCAACACCTACCGCGCCTTGCGGGGCATTGAGGTCAGCGAGGAATACCTGGGCTTTGATGCGATCAGCACAGCCGTTCTGGGGGATGGGCATTTTCTGGGCGGCGCACACACCCTTGCCGCGATGGAGCGCGACTATTTCTATCCATCGCTTGCCAACCGTGATGATCCCAAAACATGGGAGGAAAAGGCGTTGCCGGTCAGGGTCAGCACCATTGGTCTGCGGCTATGGTCGACACCCAGTTGGTCCTCAAGCCACTTTAGGCTAAGACGCGAATTTTGCATATTCCGTCCCCGATTATGAAGCTCTGCCCTAGGCCGCCCTAACATTCTTTCAGAATATTAAAAATGTTCCCATGTTAGTTTCGATATTATCCAATATAGGCGTATATCCATCTGAATCCCCCAGTTGGAGGCTGAACCAAATCGCGGGGCTAAGGGCACAAAGATCGCCATTCTGGACGGCTCTTAATGCTGCCAATAATCCAGATAATGGCGCACGCAGCTCTGAACATGGCGAAACCGGTCACCGCCCAGTTTCACCCCACCATACCAGCGCGTAACCACGATGATATGGCCCTCAAACCCCTCGCGTTCCAGATTGCCAAGGATGACATTGCCAGCCCCGCCTTCACCATCGTCGTTCTTGACCCGCACCAATTCACCCCGCTCGCCGCGAAACAACACGGCCCATGAATTATGCGTGGCGCGGCCGTATTTCTTATTACGTTTCAACGCGCGCAGGAATGCCTTGGCCGCATCACGATCCGCTACAGGTCCACCGCTAACCGCGTATTTTGACCCTTTATCCCTGACAACATTCTCGAATTGCCGCATGTTCCTAAGCCACTGTGGTGCCAAACAAATAGCCCACCCCCGCCGTCGCCGCCATTGCCAGCGCCCCCCAGAAGGTAATCCGCACCACGGCGGGCAATATGGCCGAACCACCGGTGCGGGCCGATACAGCACCCAGCCCCGTCAACGCCACCAGTGAAACACCCGTCACAACCACAGTGATATGAGCCACGGGCGTTAACAGCACCGACACCACAGGCAACGCGGCCCCGGCGGTAAACGCCAACGCCGAGGCCAACGCCGCCTGAATCGGCCGCGTATTGATTACAGGCGAGATGCCCAACTCGTCCCGCGCATGCGCGCCCAGCGCGTCATGGTCCATCAGTTGCACCGCCACCTGTTCAGCCAGATCAGGGGTCAAGCCACGCTCGACATAGATCTGCGCCAACTCTTGACGTTCAAATTCGGGCTGCTCTACCAGACCGCGCGCCTCGCGGGCCAGATCGCTTTTCTCGCTATCGGCTTGCGAGGAAACCGACACATATTCCCCCGCCGCCATAGACATCGCACCAGCCACAAGACCGGCAACGCCTGCCAGCAGGATTTCGGGGGCCGCCATGCCTGCGCTGGCAACCCCTGCGATCAGGCTTGCGGTTGAAACGATACCGTCATTGGCGCCCAGAACAGCAGCCCGCAACCAGCCAACGCGATCCACATAGTGGGGCTCAATATGGCTCATTTCCATAACAACTCTACCTTCGGGTATTTGCCAAACTACATATTTGCAGCCGTGCGACGCACGGTCAGGATGCGCGCGGCATTTGGCGGGTGCGATCCTAGAAAACGATCACCCGGATCGGGTATGCGGCTGAAGAACTCAGCACCCCTGATCGGATCATATCCGGAATGCACCGTAATCACCGTGCCCAACTCGTCAGCCTCCAACTCGTAGTCCTTGGAATAGGTCCGCGCCCCCACCGCGCCACCCAATCGCTGCGCCTCTTGAATACCGGCGTCCCCTGCCCCTAGAACGGCGGCCAAAAGGCCCCCAACCACCGCGCCTGCAACGGCGCTTTGCTGGGTTTTGGGAATGTGCCCCCTGATATGATGCGCCGCCTCATGGCCCAGAATAAACGCCAGTTCATCCTGATTACGGGCCTCGGCAATCAGCGCACTGGTAAAGGCGATCACCGGACGACCACTTTTATCCAGCGTCTGGTAGGCATTCGAGGGCTGGCCCTTGCGGCTATCGACCACGATTTTGAAATCGCAATTGGTTCCGCTTGTGCGGACCCTGCATTCACGTTCGGCAACCGGTTCCATCCGCTGCACCACCGCCAGAAAATTGCGCGCTGCACGATTTTGGCTGACGAGCGGCGGGACGGCTACTGTTGTAACTTTGGCTGGCGGATTTTGCTGTGGCTCGGGGCCGGTCACAGTGACACAGCCGGATAGGGTCAGGACCACAACAGCCATCACAATCTTGCGCATTTATCGTTCCTCTGCTTGCCTCACGGCCAAATCTATCAAAATTACCGCCAAAGAACAGCCCCCGATCACGGCCATGCGCAGGGCATTGCTTGCAAACAATGCGCAAGCGCCCTTAAACTGCGGGTATGTTTACCATTGAACACGAATTCGACGCCACGGTTGTCACCCTCGTCGACGACGATCAGGCCCCCCTGCAAGAAGACGTCATCATCAACGCCTTTGCCAGCGTGGTAACGGTCGAGCAATATGATGAACGGACCCGAAAGGTGCATAAAATTACCCTGTCGATGGCCCAATTACGTGACCTGCAAGCCGCACTGGATTTGCCCGAGGGCAGTTACAGGTTTGAAGCGCCTAAATAGCACGTGTTGCTTATGGCTGCCCTTTGACGCCGAACACCTTGTCGCGCGATGTGGCACCACGGATTAGCGTCAAACTGGATTTCGGCACGCCCAACGCCCGCGCCAACAGTTTTACCACTTCTTTGGTCGCCTTGCCCCCTTCGGGCACTGTGGTGACATAGACGCGGATCACACCATCCTCGCATGTGATCCGGTTGCGTGATGCTTTGGGCGTCACCCGCACGGCAATCTGTGCCCCTGCGATGGCCAATTCCGATA
>JAFLKA010000171.1 GCA_022712735.1 Marinosulfonomonas sp.
GGCGGGATCGCGCGTTGCCGCCTGACGTTTTCGTTGCGCCCAGGCGATATCCAGTCCCGCCAGATCGTAAACCTGAAACGGCCCAAGTTTGAACCCGAAGGTGCGCATCGCACGGTCCACCTGATAGGGGCTGGCCCCGTCCTCGACCATATATTCGGCAGCCAAACGGTATGCCTTTAGTATCCGGTTGCCGATGAACCCATCCGTCACACCGGCCCGCACGCCGACCTTGCCCAGCCGTTTGGCCAGCGCAAATCCAGTGGCCACCACGTCATCCGACGTTGCATCCCCGACCACAATCTCAAGCAGTTTCATGATGTTAGCTGGCGAAAAGAAATGCAGGCCGATCACATCTGCGGGGCGCGAAATGGTGGCGGCCAACGCGTCAATATCCAGATAGGATGTGTTGGTGGCCAATATCGCGCCTGGTTTCAGAACGGCATCAAGCCGGGCAAATACATCTTCCTTGACTGCCAAATCCTCAACCACCGCCTCAATGGCTAGGTCCACATCCCCTAGATCCGCCATATTCAATGTGCCTGCCAAATGCGCCAAACGGATGTTCATTTCATTCTCGCTGATGCGCTTTTTGGCGTGTGCTCGCTCAATCATCGTCATTACCCGACCAAGCCCTGTCTCAAGGCTCACGGCATCCCGCTCCAGCATCACCACATCCAAACCAGCATCCAGTAAGGAAACTGCAATGCCCGCCCCCATGGTGCCGCCACCGATCACGCCAACGCTCGTAATCTCGCGGGCTTTGCCACCAGCCAGTTCCGGCACTTTGCCCGCCATCCGTTCGGCCATAAAGACATGGCGCAGGGCAGCGGATTGATCAGAGGCCAAACAGGTCTCAAACGCCGTGCGCTCAAATATCTTGCCCGCCTCGACAGGCAACAACAGCGACGCCTCGACACAATCGATTATCTTTGCCGGTGCCAGTAACACACTGCCCGCCACGCCCTCACGGGCCTCCATAATCGCGGTCTGGTTGGCAATCGGGTCTTGCAGCCCCTCGCGTCGCTCAAACGTCCGAAGCACTTTGGCCCCTTTGGCAATCACGTCCTGCGCCATCGCAAGCCCCGCTGTCAGGATGTTTTCCGTAGTAACTTCGTCAATCAGCCCGTGTTCTCTGGCAAAATATGCCCCGATCGGTTTGCCCGACAGCATCATGCTCAGCGCGAAAGCCGCCCCGCACAGCCGCGGGGCGCGTTGGGTGCCGCCAGCGCCCGGCAACAGGCCTAATGTGACCTCGGGCAATCCGATTTTGGTATCCGCCGCCGCAATGCGGTAATGCGATGCCAGCGCCACCTCGAACCCGCCGCCCAGAACCGTGCCGTGCAAGGCGGCTATCACCGGTTTTGTGCAGGCCTCAATGCGGTCACAAACGTCGGGCAATGACGGATCAAGCGGCGGTTTGCCAAATTCCTTGATGTCGGCCCCCGCCGGAAAGGTTCGCCCTTGGGCGTGGATCAAAACCGCCTGCACTGCGACATCGGCCTCGGCCCGTATAATTGCATCCACCAATCCGCTGCGCACCGCGTGCCCCAAGGCATTCACCGGCGGGTTATTTATGGTGACAACAGCAACGTCGCCCTGCACTGAATACTTTACAATATCGCCCATATTCAAATTCACCCAACTATTGTCGTCGCCCAAAAAGGTGCGGGCACCACGTTACACTACCCGCAAATACTAGTGCTAGAATGGACGCAAGTTGACCTTAAGGTAAAGGGAGGATGTTGGGTGCTATAATTTGGGGTAGACGATGTTCTCAGGATTATGTTCCAGCGCGTCCTCAAGTGCCTGAATATCCTCGGGAACCGGCAGGCCAAGCGTTTTGAATTCCGATATTTTCTCGCGCAGCTGCTCTTGCAGGATATGCGCATCATCTGGCCGCTTGGCGATTTCATCCATCAACATGGTGAGTGCTATTTTCAACTGTTCAAATGCCATCTGGTCACCTCCTGATTATAATAAATCCTAATGATCAGCCGTGCTTGGCCGCACAAACGCGGCAAAACGGCGTATAGGGCAGAACATCCAGACGTTCGGCTGTAATGGTATCCCCGCAATCAACACAATCACCATATTCGCCCGCATCCATCCGGACAAGGGCTGCTTTGATCATGCGTATTTCGGCTTGTGCTGACAGGCCCATGCCTTCCAGCACTTCGTCCTCTTCCCGCTCGGTCGCCAATTCTTCCCAGTCTTTTGAATTATGCGAATCCAGTTCGTCGTCAATTTGGTGCATCCGCACGTCCAACTCTCGCAAGCGGGCTTCAAGCACTGTGCGCCGTTTTGAAAAATCGTCCATTCCTGTTCTCCTTGTGGTTGGACCTATGTTGGCGCAAGTTGGCACAAATCACCTTGATACAGGTCAAAATGCAAAATCACCGCCTGATTGGGCGGATTGGTCGCATTCTCAACCAATCTCGATATCCATCGGCATGGCGGCCATCGGTATGTTATCCACATCCCCCATCGGGGCGTTTTCCATTGGCATCATCGGCATATCAGGCTCCGGTAATAGCACATCACCGTCTTGCGCGCCGATCGGATCCATCGGTGTCATCGGGATATCAACCATTGGCATTGGTGCATCCCCAACCTCGCCTATCGGAGCGCCCATTTCTGGCGGCACATCGATTTCCTGCGGCGCATCCATCGCATCCGGCAGTGTACCCAATGCCCCGTCCGTTGGTGTTATATCAACAATCTGGCTGGCCGCTGACCGCGCCGCGACTGCCAAGCCATCCGAAATACGCAAGGCACGAAATCCGTTTTGTTGCCCCAGCCGTGCCACGCCGACAACCCGCCCGTCGCTGCCTTCCATCGACACCTCGGAAACGGCCGATTTAGGCACTGTTACCAGATCACCGGGTTGAAACGCCCGTACCGTTGCCAAAGAAACCTGCGTGCGATGCAGCACCGCCAGTATATCCACATGGCTGGCACAGACAGCTTTTTCCATCGCCTGCGTCCAGCCTTTTTCGCCCCCCGATGTCAGTTGCCCAGCGCCAGCCCCTTCCGCCGGAAACACGATCAGCAATGTGCCCTGCTTTGCCCCGTCCGCCAGATCCAGCGGCAGGTGGAACACCCGATAATCCACATCCTCTAGCGCCAGCCCCAACAGGCGCACGCTCTCGATCCGCTTCTCGAACCGGAAACCGGTTGCCCAGTCCGCTGCCGTGCTGGTCGCCAAATGCCCCTCGAATTCTTGCAGCACGCGGTCCAGAACCGCCTCGCACATGGCGCTGTCTGTGTGGGTTGGCAGGCGATCTGCCGCTTTGGTTTGCATCACATGGCCCAGTGTTTGCACCTCGATCACCGCCGCCAGCGCCTGAGTGTCGAAAACCGCGACCCCCTTGCTGTCAAACGGCCCTTCAAGCATCAGCAACAGCGCATCCTTGTCCAGCACATCCAGCAATTTCGGCTGATTCATGCGCTCTTCCTTGATGGATTGCACCCGCACGGCCAGCCCCAGCACCACCTGCGCCGCTTTGGACAGCGCCAGCCGAAACGCCTTGGCAGAGGTCATCCCCACACCGTCCGTGGGCGCACGACCCGTTCCAGCCTTGCGCCGAAGGGCCGAAAGTTCTGTCTGATCGTTCATATTTTCCGTCACTATCCGGCCTGTTTACCCGCCAGATTGTAGCGATAATATGGTTTAGGAATGGTTGACGCCAACGTTTGTGCGCCGCTCGTTTGGCAAAGACACCCGAAACGCCGCCCCACCCTGCCCCGGCAAGTAGTCCACACTACCGCCCAGATTACTCATAACCTCACGGCAGATCGCCAACCCCAGCCCGGCCCCACCCGCCGCACGATGATCACCAAGCCGCGAGAATTTCTCGAAGATCAGCGGCTGGCTTTTGGCCGGAAT
>JAFLKA010000035.1 GCA_022712735.1 Marinosulfonomonas sp.
GTCGAGGTCGAGGATGAGGTGATGTTCAAAGTCATCGGTGAGTCCGCCGCTGGCAAGCGCTTTGAGGGCGAGGTCAAAGCTGGACAAGCCGTGCGGATTTTCACTGGCGCCCCCGTGCCCAAAGGCGCCACCCGCGTCGTCATTCAGGAAGACGTGACCCGCAAGGGCGATCTGATCACGCTGGGCCGTGATCTGGATCAGGCCACCTACATCCGCCCCGCTGGCGGCGACTTCAAGGTCGGCGACACGCTGGATGCACCACGCGTCCTGACCCCCTCCGATATCGCGCTTTTAGCCTCGATGAATATCGCCGAAGTCACCGTCACCCGCCGCCCCGTTGTGGCCCTGATGGCAACGGGAGATGAACTGGTGATGCCCGGTGAAAATCCGGGGCCGGACCAGATTATGGCCTCGAACAATTTCGGTCTGGCGGCCCTGATAGAACAACACGGCGGCGAGGCGCGGATGCTGCCGATTGCGCGGGATAACCGCGCCTCTCTGGAGGAGGCTTTTGCCCTGTGCGAAGGTGCCGATCTGATCGTCACCATTGGCGGCGCATCTGTTGGCGATCATGATCTGGTGGGCCAAGTCGCCGCTGATCTGGGACTGGACCGCGCGTTCTACAAAATCGCCATGCGGCCGGGAAAGCCGCTGATGGCGGGTAAAATCAACGGGGTTCCGATGATTGGACTGCCTGGAAACCCTGTTTCCTCAATGGTTTGCGGTCATATCTTCTTGTTGTCTGCCTTGCGGGTGATGCTGGGGTTCAAGGCCGAACCCCGCACCCGTCACACCGCCACCCTGAGCCAAGCAATGCCCGCCAATGGCCCGCGCGAACATTACATGCGCGCTAGGGTCGAGGGCGGCCAAATCACCCCGTTCCCCCGCCAAGACAGCGCCTTGCTAACCGTTCTGGCCGACGCCAACGCCCTGCTGATCCGGCCTGTGGATGCCAAGGCGGTGAAGATGGGCGAGCGGGTTGAATATATCGCTCTGGGTTAAGGTGGGCATATTGGGCGCGATGCTTGGGCTTATACTTAGGCATCCTATGGTTCGCTAATTGAGGAAGCAAAATGAAACCAAGAATTGCACTGTTCGGATTGCCACCAAACCTAACAATTCGAGTATTCTCTGTCACAGGCAGTGCGGCAGCGGATAACCTTATTTATTCTGCAGATAATACTCAATCCGATCACATCTTGGAGTATGTCACGGAAGAAATCCAAGTTGGCTGCAAACTACGAATCATAATTATATGTTCTGGCATATGCTATTATGAGCATAAATTGCAGTTTAACGGCGCGGATATAAGTCATGTGCCAAACTTTAGGAAAGAGGCTAATACGTGCGATCAAGAGGCTTCCGCAGACTGGGGTCTTGAATATTGGAGGAAATGGCAGCCAAAACCGTTACATGATAAAGGCCTGCTGGATGAAAGGGCCGCCATTTTTGATAAAACGATTGTAACAGAACCAATGTGGCAATCCTATTATTCTGACAGCAAAATTGATTACTTAGAGAAGTTCCATAAGCTTTGGATAGGTTTGAATGCCTATGCAACACATTCAACTGGCGAAAGCCGCGACAAGAAAAGCATACTTGCTTTGGTCAACAATCAGGATTTACGCGACGCGTTCCATGACATGTTAACATCGGACGAAAGCAGGACGTCCGCCAATAAACGGCGCACCTTAGGGCAAGCAACAGGAGTGGACAGCTCATCTGATATTGTTCGCGATGAAGTCGCACTGAAGGTCACATGGATTGATTTTCTTGAAAACGCAAAAATGACAGAAGGGACATTCGCTGATATTTCCAAAGAATTGGGTGGGTTAGCATTTCTTACCAGCACATCGAAAGAGGGCGTGCTTCGTAATATTTTTGGCCGTTATCACGAATACATGGCGTCTGAAGAAGGTATAGTTCACCCATTCAATCTGGCAGATGCATTTTACGCCCCACGAGCGCCGGAATCTGTAAACCGATTTGGGCGGTTAGTCTTTAATAACCCCTTCCAAGTATCTGCGGATGGAAACCTATTCACTTTAACGGATTATTTTGGCGCGGAATATACGGGTAATCCCTATACCGGACAAACGGACACTACCCTAAAAGCGTGGGAAACCGTGGACCCACTTTTTTTCAGATACTTGCATATTTTATACAAATTTCGTTGTGCCTATTTTCACGGTGACTTGCCTTTGAATAAGCAAAATAACGAACTGGCAAGAACGGCTTATCAAAGCCTCCATGAACTATTTCCTGCGATCCTTTGACGGTGTTTGAGGCGGCGTCCTACCCCAGCAGTTTCGCCTTGTAGATATAGGTGCCAAACGGGATGAACGAGGCTAGGGCTCCGATACCTGTTAGGCGTCCATCTATGCGGCCTTTGATGAAATGAAACACCAGTGCTGCGATGAACAGCAGGAATAATGCGCCATGCACCGGCCCGATGATTTTCACCAGTATCGGCATGTCCAACAGGCGTTTGAACGGCACCGCGATGAACACCAGCGCGATCAGGGATGTGCCCTCGAACAGGGCGGCGATCTTTAGCCATGTCAGGTCGGGTTTTTGCATTGCTATACTCGCTTGTTTCGGGATGCGGAGGAGCCATAGCAAAGCCCGCTGATCAGGGACATGCGGCAAAATGGGTGGATGTCCGTGTGGATGTCTGCGCAGTTGACACAAAACGGGAACAGGTGTAGAACATGAGCTGAACGCCCCTTATGTGGGCGGTATTGGGTGAACGTGGGGATTGTTATCATGCTAACACGCAAACAGTTGGAACTGCTGGATTTTATCAACAAGCGGGTGTCGCGGGACGGTGTTCCGCCCTCGTTCGATGAAATGAAGGATGCGTTAAGCTTGCGCTCGAAATCGGGCATTCACCGGCTGATCACGGCACTAGAGGAACGCGGGTTTATCCGGCGTCTGGCGCATCGGGCGCGGGCGATCGAGATTATCAAGCTGCCGGATGCGTTGGGCGGGATGCCCACAGGTGTAATGGGCAATACCCCGATGGGCGGCTTTACCCCGAAGGTGATTGAAGGCGACAAGGTTGATCCGCCGCGCGATGCGATGCCGGTGATGATTGGCCATGCGGTGGAACTGCCGGTGATGGGCCGGATCGCGGCGGGCACCCCGATTGAAGCAATTTCCGAGGTGTCACATAACGTGTCGGTTCCAGGCGGAATGATCAGCGGTCAGGCGCATCACTATGCGCTCGAGGTCAAGGGCGATTCAATGATCGACGCGGGGATTAACGACGGTGACGTGGTGGTGATCCGCGAGACCTCGGCAGCGGATAACGGTGATATCGTTGTGGCACTGATCGAGGGGCACGAGGCGACGCTGAAACGCTATCGTCGCAAGGGTGATATGATTGCGCTCGAGGCCGCCAACCCTGCCTACGAGACCCGCATGCTACCTGAAGAACAGGTCAAGGTGCAGGGACGTTTGGTCGGATTGATCCG
>JAFLKA010000447.1 GCA_022712735.1 Marinosulfonomonas sp.
TGGCTGAGGGTGGGTATATGTTTCATGGATCGCCATTCTTTGCTGCCCGACAAAATCCATTATCACCAGATCGACACGCCGCCGCCCAATCTTTAGTCCGATGGTAAAAGCACCATCAGGATTTAGCAGCATCGGGATAGAAGGCTGTCCTACCCGCCCGCGTTGCGGCTCGCCTCGCAATAGCAAACCGTCCTTCTCCAATGATCGCATTATCACCGACATTGACTGCGCTGTCAGGCCGGTTCGTCGTGCCAATTCGGATTTAGGAATGCCCCCGTGCCTGCGGATCATCGACAAGACAAGCCGCTCGTTATAGGCGCGCAGACGTGACTGGTTTGCCCCTCCACTAGGGTCTATCACTTTGTTTTTATTATATTTAGAAGTGGTCACAGCACATTCCATCAAGTTGAGGTCTTCCCAAGGAATTCCTTTAACGCATCTGTGCAGAATGTCACATACAGATAATAAATCAATTGGAGTTATTTATTGACAGATCAGCCACCTGATGCAAGGATTTGTCATTGGGGGGGTGAGTCGACGGTATGTCTGACGCATTTTTCCTCCAGTACGCCGATCTAAAAGTACCGACAAAAATGAATAGAATTCGGAGGGAATTATGAAAAAGAAAATACTCGTATCCGCGCTTGGCGCACTCGCGATGGGCACTGTGCTGGCCGCGCCTGCATTTGCCGGAAGCCACAGCGTTGGCGCCTGCCTGATCACCAAAACCGACACCAACCCGTTTTTCGTGAAAATGAAAGAGGGTGCATTGGCCAAAGCCGCCGAACTGGGCATTGAGCTGAAAACATACGCCGGTAAAGTTGATGGCGATACCGAAAGCCAAGTGGCGGCCGTTGAAACCTGCATTGCCGATGGGGCCAAAGGCATCCTGATCACAGCGTCCGACACCAAAGGCATCGTGCCTGTGTTGCAACAAGCCCGCGAAGCCGGCCTGCTGGTGATCGCGCTTGATACCCCGCTAGAGCCAATCGATTCCGCCGATGCAACCTTTGCCACAGACAACTTTTTGGCGGGCGAATTGATCGGCAAATGGGCCGCCGCCGCTATGGGTGACGGTGCCGCAACTGCAAAAATCGCCATGCTTGATCTGGCCGTCAGCCAGCCATCAGTCGGCGTTCTGCGCGATCAGGGTTTCTTGCAAGGGTTCGGCATTGATCTGGGCGACCCCAACAAATGGGGCGACGAAACCGATCCGCGCATTGTTGGCAACGAAGTCACCGCTGGCAACGAGGAAGGCGGGCGCAAAGCCATGGAAAACCTTCTGATCAAGGAACCGATGATCAATGTGGTTTACACCATCAACGAGCCATCCGCGACCGGCGCATACGAGGCGCTAAAAGCATTCGGTCGTGAAAACGACGTGCTGATCGTATCGGTTGATGGCGGCTGCCCCGGTGTTCAAAGCGTCAAGGAAGGCGTGATCGGTGCGACATCGCAGCAATACCCGCTGCTGATGGCATCTCTAGGCATCGAGGCGATTGCGAAATGGGCGGCTGACGGGACAAAACCCGAGCCAACAGCAGGCAAAGACTTCTTTGATACAGGCGTGTCACTTGTCACGGACAAGCCTGTCGACGGAGTTCCGTCAATCGACACCACCGAAGGTACTAACCTTTGCTGGGGCTGAGTTGATTTTTGCCTGATTGCAGAGAATACTAATACGGGCGGCCAATAGGTCGCCCGCATTGCAACAAATGATACGAAGCAGGTTGGGAATTATCATGGCCGAGGTCTCGCCAACAGAATCCGCACTTAAGAACGCAGCGAACGAAGTGGTTTCGTTTGACGATGAACGCCACGGCTTTATGCACATGGTTCATAACCGGCTGCATTCAACGCCTTCATTGGTGCCGCTGATTGTTCTGGTCATCTCGATCACTATTTTCGGCGTCGTCCTTGGCAGCAAATTCTTCTCGCCCTTCGCACTGACGCTGATCCTGCAACAGGTGGCAATCGTCGGCATTGTCGGGGCTGCGCAATCGCTGGTCATCCTGACCGCTGGCATTGACCTGTCGGTCGGCGCGATCATGGTTCTGTCCTCGGTTATCATGGGGCAATTCACCTTTCGCTATGGCTGGCCGCCTGAATTGGCGGTCGTGGCGGGGCTGACCTGTGGTATGCTGTGCGGTGCGACCAACGGTATTCTGGTCGCTTATATGCGGCTGCCCCCATTCATCGTGACCCTCGGCATGTGGCAGATCATTCTGGCGACAAATTTCCTCTATTCCGAAAATGAAACCATCCGGAATCAAGACCTTCAGGACCACGCCCCGATCCTGCAATTCTTTGGCCACAAGTTCGGCATCGGCGGCGCGGTCTTTACCTATGGTGTTGTCACCTTCGTCTTGCTGGTCGTAATCCTGACTTATGTGCTGAACAACACCGCATGGGGGCGACACGTTTACGCGGTGGGCGATGATCCCGAGGCCGCCGAACTGTCCGGCGTGCGGGTCAAACGCATCCTGTTGTCGGTCTACACACTGGCCGGATTGATCTGTGCATTGGCCGGATGGGCGTTGATCGGGCGCATTGGATCGGTGTCCCCCACCGCAGGGCAATTCGCCAATATCGAATCCATCACCGCCGTGGTGATCGGCGGCATATCCCTGTTCGGCGGGCGCGGCTCGATCCTTGGCATGTTCTTTGGCGCGTTGATCGTCGGGGTGTTTTCACTGGGCCTGCGCCTGATCGGAACCAACCCGCAATGGACCTATTTGCTGATCGGCGTTCTGATCATCGGCGCTGTCGCCATTGACCAATGGATCAGAAAGGCATCGGCATGACCCAGCCCATTTTGACAGCCCGCAATCTGGTGAAACGCTTTGGTCGCGTCACTGCATTGGATCACGCCAATTTTGATCTGTACCCGGGTGAAATTCTGGCGATTATTGGCGACAATGGTGCAGGCAAAACGGTGCTGATCAAGGCCCTGTCCGGCGCACTTCAGGTTGATGAGGGCGAGATTTCCCTAAAGGGCGAGCCTATCAAATTCCGCTCGCCAAACGAGGCACGCGCGGCGGGCATCGAAACCGTTTACCAAACACTAGCCCTGTCCCCCGCCTTGTCGATTTCCGACAATATGTTTCTGGGTCGTGAAATTCGCAAATCCGGTTTCATGGGGACATTTCTGCGCCAGCTTGACCGCAAAAAGATGGAGCGGCTATCGCGCGAGAAGCTGACCGAACTGGGCCTGATGACAATCCAGAACATCAGCCAGTCGGTCGAAACCCTGTCGGGGGGGCAGCGCCAAGGCATCGCGGTGGCCCGCGCCGCTGCCTTTGGATCGCAGGTCATTATCATGGACGAACCCACAGCCGCGCTTGGCGTCAAGGAATCGCGCCGTGTGCTGGAATTGATGCAGGATGTAAAATCGCGCGGCATGCCGATTGTGCTGATTTCCCACAACATGCCCCATGTGTTCGAGGTGGCCGACCGCATTCATATCCACCGACTGGGTCGGCGCCTTTGCACGATTAATCCCAAGGATTACACCATGTCCGACGCGGTGGCCTTTATGACCGGTGCCACCGTCCCGCCCGAGGCCGATCTGGGCTAAAGCGCCACCCATTCTCCG
>JAFLKA010000229.1 GCA_022712735.1 Marinosulfonomonas sp.
TCATCTGTGGATGGCGTCGAAAGCGGTTGCGTTTCGGGGGCGCTGGCGGCTTTGCGGGCCGGGCACACGCGCGGGGCCATTATCGCCTTTTCCACGGATGTGCTATCGCAAGCCGGGCAGGCGATCATGCCCGCAATGTGCAGTTTGTCAAAGGCTGAACCTGACTGGAACCAGCTGTCAAAGCTGTGATCATTTTCGCATTTCAGCGTGTACGAGATCATCTGCGTGGCCCTTTGTGTGTTGCATCAAAGGTAAACAGTTATTGCCCGATTGCAACGGGTAGAAATCAGCGTTTCAGGCGTTTAACATCAAAAGCGCGGATCAACGGGCCAAGTTCCGGCTCGCTGATAATGGCGGCGGCTTTTTTCAGGCCGAACCATTTGCGCTTGCGCTGCCCCGCCTCGGGGAATTTTTTCAGCAGGCGTTTCACCCTGAACGGGAACACCGCAACCACGATGGGCAGATTATCACCCTTGGGGATGTTTTTGGTGTAGGAATAGATGCCCAGACAGACGTCAGATGCTTTGCCCTCGACTCCGGCTTCTTCAAACGCTTCGGTCGCGGCGGCACCGGCAGGGGTTTGCCCATCCATCGGCCAGCCCTTAGGAATAATCCAGCGCCCTGTACCACGGCTGCTAACCAGCAGGATTTGCACCTTGCCGTCATGAATGCGGTAACACAACGCCCCGAACTGGGTGCGCACATTGCGTTTGTGAGACACATCGAGCCGTTGGGGCTTGTGTTTGGTTTTGACTACTGTCACGTTTTTTAGCCGCCGTTTAATACCTGTTACCCGCTTATTGTTAGCGCGTTTTGATTGCTCACTTGTTAAAATAGGCAAGTTTTATTCAATTTGAAAGGATTACACGGCATTTTTACCATATTTTGTGGTTTATTGCCTGAATTCGGCCAGTTCTAGGCTGAAAACGGCCCTATGGCGTCGGGGTTTGGCCCATCAACACCTTGGCAAACCAGCCGGTATCGATGTTGCCACCCCCCAGAATGACGCCCACCTTTTTGCCCTGCATCAGCTCGCGCTCTTGCATCAACCCCGCCAAAGGAGCGGCACCTGCCCCCTCGGCCAGATTGTGGATGTCGGTGTAATAGGCGCGGATCGCATCGGCGACCTCATTGTCGGACACCGCGATGTTCCGGTCAGCTCCCGTGGCGTAGATGTTATAGGCATCGGGGACCGGCACGCGCACGGCCATGCCATCGGCGAATGTGGTGGCCGAGTTGGTTTCGACCATGCGCCCCGCCTCGACCGACAGTTTGGCGGTCTGGGCGTTTTCGGACACAACGCCGACGATTTTGGTATTCAGCCCCAGCGCATTTCGCGCAGTGATGGTGCCGCAAATGCCGGACCCGCAGCCGATGGCGACATAGATAGTGTCCAGATCGGGGTGGGCAGTCAGCAGTTCAAAGCCATAGGTCGAAACCCCGCGCAGCAGCTCCTTATGGAACGGCGGCACCACAAACAGGCCCTCGGATTCAGCCACTCGCATGGCTTCGGCCTTGGCCTCGTCAAAGTCGTCGCCATGTTCGATCACTTCGCCACCATAGGCGCGCATGGCTGCGTTCTTTTCCACAGAATTGCCGCGCGGCACGTAGATTTTGGCAGCCAGCCCTGCGGCAGTGGCAGCGCGGGCCTGCGATTGGCCGTGGTTGCCGCGGGTTGCGGTGATGATGCCTCGTGCGTCTGGATGGGTTCGCTTTAGCCAGTCGATGAATGTAATGCCGCCGCGCACCTTGAAGGCACCTGTGGGGGCGTGGTTTTCGTGTTTCACGATCACCTCGGCCCCTGTGCGCACGGATAGTTGCGGCCAGTGGATTTGCGGGGTGGGCAACATCTGGCTGTAAACCACCGCTTGCGCGGCTTTTAGGTCATCAACTGAAAACATATCAAACACCCTTTACCAAGCGGAATAACCGCCATCCACATTGACCATCTGGCCGGTCATATAATCGGACGCCTTTGAGCACAAAAACAGCATAACGTCAGCGATTTCATCGGGTTCGGCCATGCGATCGGCCATGATCAGGTTCGATACCCGTTTCTGGAACTCGTCGCTATGGGCGTTGAACACGGCCCCCGGCGAGATCGAATTCACCGTCGCCTGACGTTTGCGCCAACTGCTGGCCAGCCACAGGGTCAGGCCGTGGATGCCCGCCTTGGTGGTCGAATAGGCGCTAAAGTTTTTGAACGGCATGCCGTCGTAAATATCGTGGTGCGGGGCGGTCAGGGCGTACATTGACGCGACATTGATCAGTTTTGTGGGCCAGTTTCCGACGATCTTGCGGTCCATTTCGCGGGCGACCAGAAAACAGCCGGTCAGGTTGACTTGCAGGGTCTTGTCCCAGTCTTTCAGTTCGGTATCGGCGAACGACGGGAAGCTTTTACCAGCGCCCATCAGCAACTCGCCGGTGACGGCGGCGTTGTTCAGCACCACGTTGGGTTTATGGCCTGCCGCCAGCACGGTATCGAAGACCTCGATCACTTGTGCCTCGTCGCTGACATCCATCGGGAA
>JAFLKA010000424.1 GCA_022712735.1 Marinosulfonomonas sp.
CCGTGCGGAATAAAACGATGCCCTTGGTGCGACTGGTCGGCACAGGCAGAATAACCGAACGGGCAAGGCGTGACGCCGCTTTGTCAAACATCACAAACTGCCCTTTGCGCGGCGTGATTTTGAAATCAGCCTGCCCGAAAACGGCGCTATTCACCAGATCACCATACAGACCCGCGCAATTCACAACATGACTGGCCCGAACCGCCCCGCGCGTGGTTGCCAACCGCCACTCACCCCCGTCAAACGCCCCGCCCGTCACCTCACATGACAGCATCACCTCGCCACCATTCAGCAACGCCTGATGCAAATAGGCATAGGGCGACGACCACGGATCAATCAGGCTCTCGCGCGGCACCCAGATCGCGGCCTGCGCGCGCTCCGACAGGTGCGGCTCGGCCTTGCGTAACGCATCCGCCGTGATCAGTCGCGTGTCCATCACGCCGTTGTCCTGCGCCTGTTGCTGGATTTGTTCCAGCTTGGCCACCTCTTCATCCGACCACGCCACCACATGTGCGCCGCATTCATCCAGCGTCAGGCCAAAGTCGCGGTAAATCTCGCGGTATTCCTCGTGTCCTGCCTGAATGCAGCCAACCTCGATTGACCCCACAGGCGCATCGAACCCCGTGTGCAAAATCGCGCTGTTGGCTTTGCTCGCCCCGTCCAGAATGTCGCTCGCTTTTTCCAGCAACACTACGCGCGCACCCTCAAGCGTGAAGCGCCGCGCCATGGCGCAGCCAACGATGCCAGCACCGATGATCGCGACGTCATATGGGGCGGAGGATTTCGGCATAGGGAATCAGGTTCTTGATGTTGTTGCTAGAATTGACTATTCAGTAACTAATAATGACCATTCAGTCAAAGCAAAAAGCGCCTATATGAAAGTTCAAAACAGACAATCCCGCATTGTGGCCGAGGTTCGCGCCAATGGAAAAGCCACCGTAGAACATCTGGCCGCCCTTACGGGTGCATCGCGTGAAACCATTCGGCGCGACCTGACCGATCTGGAAAAGCTGGGCAAATTACAGAAATTTCACGGCGGCGCGATGCTGCCGCGCGGCCTTGGTGAAGGTGCGTTTCAACAGCGCATGACCGAAAATGTCGCAGCCAAAATCAGCATCGCCAAAACGGCCGTCCCCCTGTTCCACGCGGGCGAAACGCTGTTTGTCGACACGGGCTCAACCACGCTCTATTTCGCGGAACAATTGGCGGGGGTGCAGGGGCTAAACATTATCACCAATTCCACCGATGTGGCGATGGCAATTTCCGGTGGCGGGCAATCAAGCGCCTACCTGCTGGGCGGCAGCTTCGGGCATGATAATCGCCAAACGGTGGGCACATTGACCACAGCACAGATCAACGGATTTCGCGCCCATCACGCGGTGCTGACAGTCGGCGCACTGGATGCAATATCCGGCGCGATGGATTTCGATCTAGAGGAATCACAAGTGGCACGCGCGATGATTGCACAGTCAAAATCAGTGACTATCCTTGCGGATCAGACAAAATTCAACGCACTTGCGTCATTCGCGGTTTGCGCCCTAAAGGGGTTTGATCGTCTGGTCTGCGACGCCCCGCCACCTGCTGAATTGGCGCAGGCATTGGGGGCGGCACAGGTTGATGTGGTGGTCGCGCCCTAAGCAGCCGCAGCCATATCGATGCCGGTGATTTCGGCGCCCGCAACCAGCGAATTCACATATTCATTCGCAGCCGTGGCCCAGCCTGCTTTCTCCAGCATTTCGCTGATCTGGTCCTGCACACGGTCCAGCGGCAAAACATCGCCAATCGCAATCGCATCCAGTCGCAGGATGTGGATGCCATAGCGCGTTGGAACAGGTTCCACGCAGGTTTCGCCTGCCTGCAAAACATCCATCGCCGACTCAAATTCCGGCACGGTGTCGCCAGATACCAATTGGCCCAGTTGTCCGCCCATATCGCGCGACGGACAATCGCTCAGCTCTTTGGCCAGATGCCCAAAATCCTTTGGCGAGGATTTCAGCGTGGCCAGTGCGGCCAGCGCTTTGTTGTTGGCGTCCAGCCGTGCCTCGGTATCGGACGGGTCCGCCGCAAACAGAATATGCGAAGGCTCGTACAAAGTCGGGGCACGAAACATGTCCGGCTTGGCTGCATAAACCGCAGCAATCTGGCCAGACGTTGGCACCTCGGGCGTCATCGCCAAATCCAGCACATCGCGGATCAGCGATTCATCCTCGGTTTCAAACTTGCCAGGTTCCAGTTCAGCCGGATGCGGCTGCAAGTCACGCTTGCGCGCCTCTTGCAGCAGCAATTCGCGGATCACCAGCGCCCGCGCACCAGCCCGCCACGCCCAGCCGGGTTTATCCTTTGGGGCATTGTGGTTTTGCGCCTCTGCCGCGATATCCGCGGCAGAGATTTCTTGGCCATTCACTGAAACATCAGGGAAAAGTGGCTTGCTCACTTTGAGTTCCCCCGACGCGAACGCACGATCTGGTAACCGCTACGCAGCGGCGTGATGTAGCGGATTGGAACCGACAACATGTGAACCAGCCGTGTAAACGGGAACAACAGGAAGATGGTCAAACCCAGCAACAGGTGCGTTTTAAAGATGATATGAACATCCGCAATATAGCTGGCAGCGTTGCTATCAAAGAAGAAAATGCCCTGTGCCCAGCTCATGAACTTGGTCATCTCGTGACCGTCCAGATGGCCCAGCGACAAGAAGATCGTCGACAGACCCAGCAACAGTTGCACCATCAGCAACACCAGAATGCCGGTATCGGCAAAGCTGGAGTTCATCCGGATACGCGAGTCAAACAGGCGGCGATGCAGCAACATCGCCCCGCCAACCAGCATCATCAAGCCAGCAATACCACCGGCAATGATCGCCAATAGCTGTTTGGCCCCGTGGCTAATGCCCATCGCATCAAACAATGCAATCGGTGTTAGCAACCCGACGAGGTGACCACCAAAGATAACCAGAATACCGATATGGAACAGAACCGATCCCATGATCAACTGCTTGCGTCGCAACAGCTGGCTTGAAGATGACTTCCATGTAAACGGGTCGCGTTCAAATCGAATGACTGAACCCCAGAACAGGATTGTCAGTGCAATGTAGGGGTATATTCCGAACAGAAAATTATGCATGTCTCTGTCTCCTTATTCTGCCACAGGGGGCGTGGTTTCAGGCGGTGCGTTACGGGGGGTATCCATTCCGGCGAGCATATCGCGCACCTGTGGGCAGCCGGCGTTTGGATCGGGGGCAAAAGTGACTTCGCTTTCTTCCCAAACCTCGTCCAGTGCTTCCAGGTCATCCGGATCATCATCCTTGACCGCCAGCAATTCGGCAACCGCGGCCTGATCGGCAACCGTACCGGAAATATGCAAGAGGGCGGCAAATGTCGGCGCATAAATGCTTTCACGGCGTGTGAGGCGCGTTTGAAGCACGTCCAGTATATGCGCGGCATCTGCCAGCACCTCCCGCGCCTCGTCAATGGGACGCATGGCGAGGAATTCCAGCAAGACCGGAATGTGGTCAGGCAACTCGCTTGTGGCAGGGTCAAACCCGGCCGCACGATAGTTTTCAACCAGATCGACCATCGCGCCACCCCGATCACGGCTTTCACCGTGAACATGCTCGAACAGGTTCAAACTCAGGGTGCGGGAACGGTCAAACAGCCCGACGTATGTTTCTTGCAGATCATAGATATCGCTCGCGGCGATTTCGTCGATCAGCGTGGTCATCGTCGTGACAATCTCGGCAGGCAGCAGGTCACCCTGCTGCAATGCCTCAACCAACTCGGCCTTGGCCTGTTGCAGCTCTACTGTCGGATAGCTCAGCAGCGCTGATATCGCTTTTAAGGGCATGTGCATCTAGAACACCTCCTTTGCGGCGGCGGGCATCGGCGGAATAGAAAAACCTTTGTCCTTTTTCTTGCCACCAAACATGCTGCCAGTGGTCATACCGGTGGAACAACCGTTCCCGTCGGTAAAGCCACAGCCAGTGCGGATATCCATGCCATCCTCGACCATTTCACGGTGCGTTGTCGGCACCACAAAACGATCCTCGTAGTTGGCAATCGCCATGATGTGATACATGTCCTCGATCAATTCAGGCGTCATACCGACACGTTCGGCGATGCCCGCATCAATCACACCATCCACGGTTTTGCTCCGCATATAGGCGCGCATGGCCAGCATCCGTTCCAGCGCCGAAACCACAGGGGCCTCGTCACCAGCCGTCAGCATATTAGCCAGATACCGCACCGGAATGCGCAGGGATTTTACATCCGGCATATCGCGGTCAATCCCGATGGCGCCTGCTTCGGCGGCATTCTGGATTGGCGAGAGTGGCGGGATATACCAAACCATCGGCAGGGTGCGGTATTCAGGGTGCAGCGGGAACGCGATTTTCCAGTCCATCGCCATTTTGTAGACCGGCGATTTCTGCGCTGAATTGATCCACTCTTGGGGAACACCATCAGCCAAAGCCTGCGCCTGAACCGCTGGATCATGCGGGTCAAGGAACACATTCAGTTGCTCTTGGAACAGATCTTTTTCGTTCGGCGTATTGGCCGCCGATTCAATCATATCCGCGTCATACAGCATCACACCCAGATAACGGATGCGGCCCACACAGGTCTCCGAACAAACGGTTGGCAGGCCCGATTCAATGCGCGGATAACAGAATGTGCATTTCTCGGATTTGCCGCTTTCCCAGTTGTAGTAAACCTTTTTGTAGGGGCAGCCCGATACACACATCCGCCAACCGCGACACTTCTCTTGGTCGATCAGAACGATACCGTCTTCCTCGCGCTTATAGATCGCGCCGGATGGGCAGGATGCCACACAGGTCGGGTTCAGACAGTGCTCACAAAGCCGTGGCAAATACATCATAAATGTATTTTCATATTCGCCATAGATTTCCTTCTGGATGCCTTCAAAGTTGTAGTCCTTTGAACGCTTGGAAAATTCTCCACCCAGAATTTCTTCCCAGTTCGGACCCCATTCGATCTTCTCCATCCGCTCGCCAGTGATCACCGAGCGCGGGCGCGCGGTGGGGAAGGCGGACATTTCAGGGGCAGATTTCAGGTGGTCATAGTCAAAGGTGAACGGCTCGTAATAGTCGTCGATCTCGGGCAGATCGGGGTTGCCAAAGATATTGGCCAGAATGCGCCATTTGCTCCCCTGTTTGGGGTGCAACTTACCGCGTTTTGACCGCTGCCAACCACCATTCCATTTGGCCTGATTTTCCCAATCCTTGGGATACCCAATACCGGGCTTGGTTTCGACGTTGTTAAACCAGGCGTATTCAACGCCCTCACGGCTGGTCCAGACGTTTTTACACGTCACCGAACACGTGTGGCACCCGATACATTTATCCAGGTTCAACACCATGCCTATTTGTGCGCGAATTCTCATGTCTCTGCCTCCGTTGAATTAACAGGGGTGTCGAGCCAGTCGACCTTCCTCATCTTGCGAACAATCACAAACTCATCGCGGTTCGATCCGACCGTGCCGTAGTAGTTGAACCCGTAGGATTGCTGGGCGTAGCCGCCAATCATGTGGGTTGGCTTGACCGTGGTGCGGGTCACCGAGTTGTGGATACCGCCCCTGATGCCGGTTTTTTCCGACCCCGGTGTATTCACGATCTTTTCTTGGGCGTGATACATATAGATAGTGCCGGTTTTCATCCGCTGGCTCACCACCACGCGGGCCGTAAGCGCCCCGTTGGCATTGTAAACCTCGACCCAGTCATTATCGATCAGACCGGCAGTTTTGGCATCATCTTCAGACAACCAGACCACAGGGCCACCACGGTTCAGTGTCAGCATTGTCAGGTTATCCGAATAGGTGCTGTGGATACCCCATTTCTGATGCGGCGTGATAAAGTTCAGCACCACATGTGGTTGGCCTTCCTCGGTATTGAAATCCCCGTTGATGGTTTTCAGATCAACAGGTGGCCGGTAGGTGCAGAAACCTTCACCAAAGGCCAGCATCCACAGATGGTCCTGATACAGCTGCTGACGTCCGGTCAGCGTGCGCCACGGGATCAGCTCGTGAACATTGGTGTAACCGGCGTTATAGCTGACATGCTCGCTCTCGATCCCCGACCATGTTGGGGACGAGATAATCTTGCGAGGCTGTGCAGCAATATCGCGGAAACGGATCTTCTCATCCTCTTTGGGCAATGCCAGATGCGCATGTTCCAGGCCTGTGGCTTTTTCCAATTCATGCCACGCCTTCACGGCCACTTCACCGTTGGTTTCGGGCGCCAACATCAGGATCATCTCGCAGGCATCAATCGCGGTGTCCAGCTTGGGCATCCCCTTCGACACACCCTCTTCCAGAACCACACCGTTCAGATCGCGCAGGTGTTGCACCTCGACTTTGGTATCCCAGCCGATGCCTTTGCCACCATTGCCCAGTTTATCCAGCAATGGACCAACCGAGGTGAATTTTGCATAAATCTGCGAATAATCCCGCTCGACCGCAATATAGTTTGGCGCGGTTTTGCCGGGGATCAGATCACATTCGCCTTTCTTCCAGTCCTTAACGCTATCCTGTGCCAGCTCCATCGGAGTATCGTGCAGCAATGGCAACTGAACGATATCGGTTTCAACGCCCAGAATTTCAGGTGCAATTTCCGATACCTTCTTGGCCAGACCTTTAAAGATTTCCCAATCCGTGCGGCTTTCGTATGCTGGATCAACCGCCGCTTGCAGCGGGTGGATGAACGGGTGCATGTCCGACGTGTTCATATCGTCTTTTTCATACCAGCTTGCGGTTGGCAGAACGATGTCGGAATAAACACAAGTGGTGGACATCCTGAAATCAATCGTTACCAGCAGGTCCAACTTGCCCTCGGGTGCTTTCTCATGCCATTTCACCTCTTTTGGCATCCGGCCACCTTCTTCACCCAGATCTTTACCCAGAACACCGTGATCGGTGCCCAGCAAATGCCGGATGAAATATTCATGGCCCTTACCGGACGCACCCAACAGGTTGGAACGCCACACAAACAGATTGCGCGGCCAGTTTGCCTCGTCATCCGGATCCTCACAGGACATTTCCAGCTTGCCGGATTTCAATTGCCCGGCCACATATTCAGCTCCCGATAGGCCCGATTTCTTGACGGCCTTCCCCACTTCCAAGATCGGAAGAGCGTCTTGTAGGG